>QCDD01000004.1 GCA_003281045.1 Pelagibacteraceae bacterium AG-349-L23
CTAATAAAAAATAATATCTATTTAGGTAAAGTTAGTCGTATAGAACCATCTTTGCAAGCTGCGTTTGTTGATTTTGGAAGAGAACGTCATGGCTTTTTATCCTTCAACGATATTCAATCTGATTATTATCAAATTCCACAAAGTGATTTAGAAAAAATAAAACAAGAGGAAGAAAGAGTCCGAGAGGAACTATCAAAAAAGGTTGAAGCTAAAGAGGAAGAAAATTTAGCTGAAGGCAAATTAGAAATTGAGGATCCCTTGGAAAAAAAAGATCCAATAGAAAAAAAAGATCCAGAGGAAAAGGGAAATTCAGAAAATGAAAAAGAAAAAAAATATGAAAGTAAATTTAGATTCAAAAGATACAAAATCCAAGAGGTAATAAAGCCCAATCAAGTAATTTTAGTTCAGGTTATAAAAGATGAGCGTGGTCAAAAAGGTGCTGCTTTAAGTACATTTATTTCTATTGCAGGCAAATATATAGTTTTAATGCCTAACACACCTAAGGGTGGAGGAATTTCGAGAAAAATTTTTAATCCTGCAGATCGGAAAAAAATAAGAAGTATTTTAAATGAAATTGAAATCCCAAAAGAAATGGGACTAATAGTAAGAACTGCCGGAAGTAACAAAACTAAAAATGAAATAAATCATAATTTAGATACACTAATTAATAATTGGAATCAAATTAAGGAAAATGCGTTAAGCTCTATAGCACCTTCATTAATTCATCAAGAAAGTGAAATTATCAAAAGAACTTTAAGAGATATGTATGATGAAAACACAAAAAGTATAATTATTGAAGGTAATGAAGGTTATAAAAAAGCTCAAAATTTTATGAAAATGATGATGCCTTCTCATGTAAAAAAAATTAAAAAATATAGAGGAAAAAAACCTTTATTTATTGAAGAAGGAATTGAACAAAAGTTAAATCAAATATTTGAAAGTGAAATAAAATTGAACTCAGGTGGTTACTTGGTAATTAATCCTACAGAGGCGTTGGTTTCCATTGATATTAACTCTGGAAGTTCAATTAAACAAAAAAATGTGGAAAGCACTGCTTTAGATACAAATCTTGAGGCAGCAGATGAAATAGCAAGACAAATAAAAATAAGAGATTTGTCAGGACTTATCATAATAGATTTTATTGACATGCTTAGTTATGGCAATCGAAGATTAGTAGAAAGAAGACTAAAAGAAAAGTGTAGATCTGATCGAGCAAGAATTCAAATTGGAAGAATATCGAATTTTGGTCTTTTAGAAATGTCTCGACAGAGATTAAGAGAAAGTGCGGTTAAATGGAATATCAAACTAACAGATGAGTCTTTTGCGCTAAAAATTCTTAAATTAGTTGAATTAAAAGCAGTTTTAAATAAAGCTAAATTTGTAGATTTAAAGGTTTGTAAAAAAATTTCTGATTTTCTAAAAGAAAATTTTATTGAAGACCTTACTTACTTTGAAAAAAAGAATAAAATGAAAATTGATATAATATCTGATAATAGTCTAATAATTCCTGAATATATTATCGATATTAAAAATAAATCTAAGAAAACTATCGAACTTATTGAACAATTTGAAAAACTAAAGAATCTTGAGGAGCAAAAAGTAAATAATGTTATTGAATTAAAAGATAAGAAGAAATTTAAAAAGAAAACTTTTAGAAAAAGAAAATATTATAAAAAAGCTAAATAATTCCAGACTTTGGTGAAGATGGATTTCCGTATAGAGTTTTTTTTATTCTTCCAGATAAATAAGATTGGCGACCAGCAATAACCGCATTTTTAAATGCTAAAGCCATTTGAAAAGGTTTTTTTGCTTTAGCAATTGCAGTGTTTACTAAAACACCATCGCATCCTAGTTCCATAGCTATAGCTGCATCTGAGGCTTGTCCTAGCCCAGCATCAATTATTAATGGTAATTTTGTTTGCTTTCTTATTATCTTAATATTAATCTCGTTAATTATACCTAAACCGGAGCCTATTGGAGCAGCTAAAGGCATAATTGCACAGGCTCCAGAATTTTCTAATCTTTTTGCCATTAAAGGATCATCGTTGCAATAGACCATAACTTTAAAACCCTCTTTAGTTAATATCTCTGTAGATTTAAGTGTTTCAATCATTTCTGGAAATAAGTTTTTTTTATCACCTAAAACTTCAAGTTTTACTAATTTCCATCCACCAATCTCTCGTGCTAATCTTAAAGTTCTTAATGCATCTTTTGAATTAAAGCAACCAGCGGTATTTGGAAGGTAAGTAATTTTTTTTGGATCAATATAATCCATCAATAGTGGTTTTTTTTTATCGGTAATATTTACTCTTCGAACAGCAACTGTGACTATTTCAGCTCCAGATAAATTTATTGCTTTAGCACACTCCTGCATATTTTTATACTTACCAGTTCCAACAATAAGTCTAGAACTAAATTTTTTATTAGAAATAATAAGTTTATCTTTTTTCAATTTTAACCACCTCCAATAAAATGAACAATTTCTATTTTATCATTATTTTTAAGGTTGATATTCTTAATTTTTTTTTTATCCACTATTTCTTGATTTAATTCAATAGCAACTTTCGCTAATGGAATTTTGTTTTTTTGAACAATATTGAATAATGTTGATTTATTATTGATAGTTTTTAATTTTCCATTTAATTTTATTTTTATTTTTTTTTTCATCGTATATAAAAGCTGAATGAACAATAAAATAATTATTATTAATGGTCCAAATATTAATCTATTAGGTGAAAGAGAACAATCACAATATGGATCGATTACTTTTGACCAACTTAAAAAAGAATGCATCGCGAAATCAAAAGAATTGGGACTTTCCACTGAATTTGCACAATCAAATGTTGAAGGGGAATTGGTTAATCTAATACAAAATGCTAGAGAGAAGTTTGATGGGATGATTATTAATGCAGCTGCATTTACTCACACCTCAGTTGCAATAAGAGATGCTTTAGAAATTTTTAAAAAACCTATTATTGAAGTACATATCTCAAATATCTACAAACGTGAAGAGTTTAGAAAAAAATCTTTAATAAGTGACGTAGTTACTGGTGGAATATTTGGCTTAAATGCTGATGGTTATATTTTAGCCATAATTTCAATGCAAAAGCTAATCCAAAATGAAAATAGATAAAAAAATAATAAAAGAGTTAAGTGATTATTTGGATGAATTTAATCTTACTGAATTGGAGTACACTGAAAAAGATACCAAAATAAAAGTCTCAAAAAATAATATTTCAATCAATAACCAAACTAATCAAACATTATCTAAAGAAATAAGCTCAAATAAAAATTTAGAAAGTCAAAATAATATATCTGGAATTGAAGTTACATCGCCAATAATTGGTACTGCTTACCATGCACCTGAACCTGGAGCTAAAAAATTCGTAGAGGTTGGAAAGAAAATAAAAAAAGGTGACACTGTTATGATTGTAGAGGCTATGAAAACTATGAATCATGTGCCCTCAAGTTCTGATGGAATAGTAAAGAAGATACTTGTAGCTGATGGTCAACCTGTTGAGTTTGGCCAAACCCTTATCATTTTAGAATAATGTTTAAAAAAATTTTGATTGCAAATCGTGGTGAAATTGCAGTCAGAATTATAAGAGCCTGTAAAGAATGGGGAATCTCAACTGTTGCTGTTCATTCTGACGTAGATAGAGAAAGTATGCATGTTAAATTAGCAGATGAAAGTGTTTGTATAGGCTCTCATCAACCGGCTAATAGTTATTTAAATATTCCTGCACTTTTATCAGCTATTGATTTGACTAATGCTGAGGCAGTTCATCCTGGTTATGGTTTTTTATCTGAAAATGCAAACTTTGCAAAAATACTTGAAGAAAATAAAATCAAATTTATAGGTGCTTCTGCAAAACATATAGAAATGATGGGGGATAAAATTCAAGCAAAAAAAATTGCAAAAGAAAATGGATTACCTGTTATAGAAGGATCTGAGGGTGGTGTTCGAGATGTAACTGCAGCAAAGGAGTTGTGTAAAAAAATTGGTTTTCCAGTCTTAATTAAAGCCTCTGGAGGTGGAGGAGGTAAAGGTATGAAAATTGTTCAAAAAGAGGAAGATTTTGAGACGATGTTTTCTACAGCAAAATCAGAGGCAAAAAAATATTTTGGCAATGACGAAGTTTATATTGAGAAATTTTTTCAAAATCCAAGGCATATAGAAGTTCAAATTTTAGCTGGAAAAAATGCAACAATCCATTTACATGAAAGAGATTGCTCAGTTCAAAGAAGACATCAAAAATTAATTGAAGAAACTCCAAGCCCAGTTTTAAACGACGAAATTAGAAAAGATTTATTTGATAGAACTGTAAATATGGTCAGAAAAATTGGTTATCAAGGAGCTGGTACAGTGGAATTCATATATGAAGATGGAAAATTTTATTTTTTAGAGATGAATACAAGAGTCCAAGTCGAGCATCCTGTCACCGAAATGGTTACTGGAATAGATATTATTAAAGAACAAATTTGGATTGCATTTACTGGTGAAACAGCTCTTAAACAATCAGATATAAATCCTAGGGGCCATGCTATTGAATGTAGAATAAACGCTGAAGATCCTGAAAAAAATTTCCAGCCCTCGCCAGGTATTATTGGTATGTGTCATCAACCATCAGGTTTTAGAACTAGAGTAGATGGAGCAATTTTTCAAGGTTATAAAGTAACCCCCTATTATGACAGTATGATATGTAAATTAATTTGTCATGGTAGAAATAGAGGTGAGGCAATACAAAGAATGAATAGATCATTGGATGAATTTGTTATTGAAGGCATTACAACAACAATTCCTTTACATAAGAAACTTTTAAGTCATAAAAAATTTATAGAATCTGATTTCAATGTAAGTTGGCTTGATAATGAAAAGTTAGTTTAGTAACAACTTACTAACCTAATATCATATACCGGGTGATCAAATGGAGTTATAGATGGGCTAGATGAAAACATCCAGTTATTAAAAACAAATACATCATCTTTATTCTTGTTAGTTAGATCCCTCACCTGAATATATGCTATAATTTCCGGATTATCATCAAATTTAGAGTTTTTACATTTCATGCTTTTAATAAGAAGATCTTTATGTCTTTTTACTTCTCCATTTTTAAGTTTTACTAAAATATTTTTTGAGGAAATTTTATCTAAAATTTTTATATTAGTGTAATTACCTTCTAAATTTTGTTCAGAATGTACAAAAAAAGGAATGGTAAAAAATAAAAATATTAATAAATTTAATTTAGTCCTTCCAGGACTTGTATTTTTTTTGAATAGCATTTTTATTTTTATTTGGATAATAGGCTGAGTCTGTGCCAGTTAAATTCTCTTGATGAGGTTTCTGCCAATCATACTTTTTTAGTTCGTGATTATTTTCTATTTTATTATGAGTGAAATGTATCCAAGAATACCACTCAACGGGTATTTTTGATGCGTCAATTTCTGCAGCATAAATTACCCATCTTTTTCCATTTTTGGATTCATAATATTTATTTCCTAAATGATCTTTACCTGCTAATTTACCAAATAAGATTGTTTTTATTCTAGTTCCAAAAGTATCTCGATTCCACCAGGTGAAAATTTTTTTTAAAATTGTCAACATAATTAAATTATTTTTTTCAATTTAAAATTGTATAAATTAAATTAGACTAAAATTTGTTTTTGTATATAAATTAATTGATTCATTATTCAAATAAATTTTAAAAACAACTGAGGTTAAATGGCAAAATATTTAGTTGAAACATATTACACTTGTACTTTTAAAGTAAATCATTATTTAGACGACATCAACGAAGCTGAGCTTAAAAATTTAGAAAAACGTGACGATGGTAAATTTGAAGTCCTGGACGTAAAACTTGATAATAGAAAAACCAAAAGCTTAGATCCAAATAATAAAAAAATTGTTGAAAATAAGAAAATTGATGCAGTACCCACAAATAACCAATCATCATCAAAAAATTTAGAGAACATAATCAAGTCAAATAATAATAATTCAGAAAAATCAGGAAAAAGATTTAGTATGCCAGATAGAAGAAAGGGCTACATCCAAAAAGCAACTATTGGTGATCATAAAGTATATTTACACACTGGTGAATACGAAGATGGAAAAATTGGAGAAATTTTTATTGATACAAGTAAAGAGGGTGAATTAGTTAAAGCTCTAATGAACAATTTTGCTATAGCGGTGTCATTAGGTCTACAATATGGAGTTCCACTGGATGAATTTATAAGTGCTTTTGTGGGTACAAAATTTGAACCTTCTGGTAAAGTTCATGGAAATGATAGAATTTTAACCGCAACATCAATTTTAGATTATATTTTTAGAGAATTAGCGATTTCTTATCAAAATAGAGAAGATTTAGCTCACACACCTTCAATTGGTAGTTCAGAAATTTCAAATATTGATGAGCAAAACTCAGATGATCAAAATCAACTTTTAAAAATAGTAAAAGATATCACTAGTAAAGGTTTTGTAAGAAATAACTATAAGAAAAATTTAGTGGATTTATCAGATGTAAAGATAAATCTTAAAGGTAAAAAATAATTTATTTTTTTATTTTAAGAGCAAGATTAAGCTCCTGTAGTTGTTTCCCATCTATTGATGAAGGAGCATTCATCATTAAATCTTGAGCGTTTTGGTTCATGGGAAACATGGTTACTTCCCTAATATTTTTTTCATTTGCCAAAAGCATTATTATTCTATCAATTCCAGGAGCGATTCCCCCATGCGGTGGCGCACCATAGCTTAAAGCATTAATCATTCCGCTAAATTTTTTATCGACTTGATCTTTATCATAACCGGCAATAGCAAATAATTTATACATAAGTTCAGGAATATGATTTCTTATAGCACCAGATGAAAGTTCAATCCCATTACATACTATATCGTACTGATAAGCTAACATTTCTAAAGGTTTTTCAAAATTAAGTTGTTTGATATCTCCTTGTGGCATCGAAAAAGGATTATGGCTAAATTCAATTTTATTAGTTTGATCATTTTTTTCAAACATTGGATAATCAACTACCCAACAAAATGCGAAAACATTATCATCTATTAAATTTAAGTCTTTTGCAATTTTGTCTCTAGCCAAGCTAGTTATTCGCTCTAAATCCTCTTTTTTACTACAAGCCATAAAAATACTATCTCCAACTTTTGCACCTGTTTTTTTCATGATTTCCTCTAAAGATTCTTTAGAAAAAAACTTACCCACTGGTCCTTTTGCAGAAATCCCCTTTTCAATAGTGAAATAGGCTAAACCAGAAGCTCCCTCATCTTTGGCCCATCTATCAATATTATCAAAAAAACTTCTTGGTTTATCTTTCGTATTCTTGGTAACAATACATCTTACATTTGAGCCAGACTTCACAAGTTTTTTAAAGATATCAAAAGATACATCCTCTCTTGTAAAAGTTTCTGTTATGTCTTGAATTATCAGTGGATTTCTAAGATCGGGTTTATCACTTCCATACTTTAAAAGGGCATCTTTATAAGTAATTCTTGGAAACTTTTCTGTAATAATTTTTTTTTTTGAGAATTTTTTAAAAGTGTTAAGTAATAATTGTTCAACAACTTTAAAAATATCCTCTTGCTCAACAAAAGACATTTCTAAATCTAATTGATAAAACTCTCCTGGACTTCGATCAGCACGAGCATCTTCATCTCTAAAACATGGGGCGATTTGAAAATATTTATCAAAACCTGAAACCATTATGAGTTGCTTAAATTGTTGAGGTGCCTGCGGCAAAGCATAAAACTTACCTGGATTCAATCTACTTGGCACAAGAAAATCTCTCGCTCCCTCAGGACTTGATGAAGTTAATATCGGTGTTTGGAACTCTAAAAAACCAAATTTATTCATTTCATTTCTAATAAATGAAATAACTTTTGATCTCAAAATAATATTTTCATGAATTTTTTTTCTTCTTAAATCTAAATATCTATATTTTAATCTGATTTCTTCAGAATATTCTTGATCACTAAAAACAGGCATTGGCAATTCTTTGCACTTACCTAAAACAACAAAATTTTCGATAGTGACTTCAATTTCTCCTGTTTCTATCTCTTTATTGATTGTATCAGTTGATCTATCAACTACTTTACCCTCTACATTAATAACTGTTTCAAGTTGTAATTTTTCTAAATCTTTAAAGTTTTTATTTCCTTTATCTACTATACACTGTGTGATGCCATAGTTATCACGTAAATCTAAAAATAAGAGATTTCCATGATCACGCTTCTTATTAATCCAACCTGAAAGTAAAATACTACTCCCAACATTTTTTTTTCTAAGTTCGTTACAATTGTGACTTCTATATTTATTCAATTATTCTCCTAATACCTCTTTAATTGTACTTAAATTTATAGATTTTTTTTTTTTTAAACTTACTTCGTCGATTTTATATATAAAATCAACTATTTTTCCATATGATCTATCAATTCTTTTAATAATATAGTCAATTAATTTTTTATCTATTGATATTTGACGATCAGATAAATTTTTTAAAATTAGAGCGAATAAAAGTTCATCATCGGGTTTATCAATATTTTGAAGTAAAAAATTTTTTGATCTTGATTTTAAATCATTTAACTGAAATTCAATATTTACAATGGAGCTTTCAGAGGTAACTATTAAATATTTATTATCTTGTTCAGCTATATTACACAAAGTAAAAAATAAATTTTCATTTATCTTTTCAGATACATTTTCTAAAATAATATTTTGAAAGATTTTTATTTTTTTTAAATCATTATCACATAATGAATCGGCTTCAATTTTAGTTCCTTTATATTTTTTTAAAAAAATATTAATTAAATGTGTCTTTCCAGAATATTTTTCACCACTAATATTAAGAAAATTTTTTTCCCATTTGGGCCATTTGTTTAATAAATCAAATATTTGCTTATTACTTTTTGATACATAAAAATCATCTTCTTTGAAATTACCATCGTAATTAAATTTGATAATTTCTTGATCTATATCTTTCATTGTAAAACCCATGTCTTATTCTGAGTGCTAAAAACAAAATTTTTATCTTTCATTAATTTCAAAAATATATTTGGAGTACCATTAAAAATAATTTGATAATAGATATGGTTTTTATCAAATTTTAAAACAAAATAATCATATACTAAATTTATTTCATTTAATATTTTTTCAAAATTTGAAACTTTCAAATTATCATCAGAATCTAATTTGACAAATATTGGCAGTTTAATTGAGGTATTAATTCTATTGAAAATTTTCCAGTGATCTTCGTAAATTATTTTTAATTTATCTATTAAATTTGTAATATCGTCTTCATCATCGAAATTTATTTCAGAAAATGAAAGATTTTTTAAAACCACTTTGTCCTCGATTGTTATTCTTGATAAAATTCTTACATTATTATTACTTTTAAAAACTAAAGTTATAATTGAATCATCTAAATTATATTTCCTAGTAATCTCTTCAAAATCATATTTTTCAATTGTCTCGTAATTTTTTTTTATGAGATTTAAATCTTCTAGATCTTCAGTTGGTAAAAGATACTCGAGAAGATGTGACTTTTTATTATACTTATTCCAATTATTAAATAAGTTATTTTCTGAAAAGGCAATTAAATTGTCATTTTTTTCCTCTATTATAATTGGAAACAATAAGAATTTTTTTCTATTTGGAATTGATGGGAACACATTTTTATTTTCTAAATAATTGAAAATTTTTTTTTTATTAAAAGCGACACCCAAATTTACATAATAAGTCTCATCAATAAACTTTTCCTCTTTTACAGAAAAAGACTCTATCATTCCTTTTATCTCAGCTAATTTTATTTCTTTAATTATTTCTTGATCTGAGGAAACTGTAATAGTTGAGATTAATCTTGAAAAAGCTTTGATAAAACCTTCATCTATTACCTTATTTTTATCAAAATTTATTTCAAACGGCTTTGAAATTTCAATATTATTTACATCAAAAGATTTTGCCTCAACTTTATCTGTGGAAAAAAAAAATATATTTAAAGATAGAAACGCAAAAAAAATATATAAAAAATGTAAAAAATTTTTAAATCTAATTATCATACTTTATAATAATGAATAAAAATCTATTAACATACAAAAAAAGTGGAGTTGATATTAAGGCTGCAGATAAGTTTATAAAGTTCATATCTTCGATTTCATCAAAAAAAAGGGGCAAAAAAAAGTTTGATAATATAGGTGGTTTTGGTTCTATAACAGACATTCCTGATAATTTAAAAAATCCAAAAATTGTAGCATGCACTGATGGGGTTGGTACTAAAATAGAAATAGCAAATCTCTTAAAAAAATTTGATACTATTGGAATCGATTTAGTTGCGATGAGTGTAAATGATTTGATAGTCCAAGGTGCTACTCCCTTTTTTTTCTTAGATTATATTTCGATAAACAAAATTAATTTACCAAAACTAAAATCAATCATTAAAGGAATTGTTAAAGGGTGTAATATATCCGGTTGTGATTTAGTTGGTGGTGAAACAGCTGAAATGCCAGGTACATATGAAAAAAATAAATTCGATATTGCTGGTTTTGCAGTTGGATTAGTTGAAGAAAAAAAAATTTTAGACAAAAATAATGTTAAAGAAAATAACCTTATTTTAGCAATTCCATCAAGTGGCTTACATTCAAATGGTTACTCATTAGTAAGAAATATTATCAAAAAAAAAAATATAACAATTAATAGGAATATTTTTTTAAAAAAAGAGTTGCTAAAACCAACAAAGATTTATGTTAAAGAAATTTTAAGTCTTATTAACAAGAAACTTATAAATGGTTGTGCTAATATTACTGGTGGAGGTTTACCAGATAATATCAAAAGAGTTATCCCAAAAAATCTTTGTGCAGAAATTGATTTAGAAAAGATAAAACCTCTTAAAATCTTTAAATGGTTAAAAAAAAATAATTTAAATGACTTCGAAATGTTAAAAACTTTTAATTGTGGCGTTGGTTTTTGTCTAATTATAAATCCAAGAAATTTAAAAAAAATTAACAAATATTTTTCTAAAGATTATAAACCTTATGTGATCGGCAAAATATCGAAAAATTCAAAAAAAATAAAATTTAATGGTAAAATTAATTGGTCCTAAAAAAATAAGAACTGCAGTTTTTATTTCTGGAACAGGAAGTAACTTAAAAAATCTAATTGAATTTTCTTTAAAAAAAAAAACTCCAATTGAAGTAAATTTAATTGTTTCAAATAATGTAAAAGCAAAAGGACTTAGATTTGCAAAATTGTATAAGATAAAAAAAAAAATTTATAATTATGATAAAAAACAAATTTCAGAAAAAAAAATATTAAAAGACCTAAAGTTAAATAACATTAAACTAATATGTCTCGCGGGCTTTATGAAAATTTTATCTAAAGATTTTATAAGGAAGTTTAAAGGGAAAATTTTGAACATACATCCTTCCTTATTACCAAAATACAAAGGATTAAACACACACAATAGAGCAATTCAAAACAAAGAAAAATACTCAGGATGTACAGTGCACTTAGTAAACTCAAAACTTGACTCAGGAAAAATAATTCTTCAAAAAAAAGTTAAATTATCGAAAAAAGAAACTCCCTTATCTCTCCAAAAGAAAATACTTAAACATGAACATATTTTATATCCAAGAGCTATTAATAAGATATTTGCTAATCTTTAAAGAAAAAATCAATTTCAATTTTTGCATTTTCAATACTGTCAGAACCATGTACTGAATTTTTATCTATTGAAATTCCATATTTTTTTCTGATTGTTCCTTCCTCAGCATCTTTAGGGTTAGTTGCTCCCATTAATTTTCTATTTTCAGCCACAGCATTCTCTTTTTCAAGTATCATTGCGATTATTGGACCTGATGAAAGATATGAACATAAGTCATTATAAAATGGTTTTGTCTCATGAACTTTATAAAATTTTTCAGCTTCTGATTTTTCTATCTGAATTTTTTTTTCTTTAAATATATTAAATCCGTTTTTTATAAACATTTGTTTAATTTCATTATCAAGGTTTCTTTCCACTGCATCTGGTTTAATGATTGATAAAGTCTGTTCAGTATTACTCATAATAATCCTCAATTAATTGATTTAATAATCTAACTCCAAATCCAGTTGCTCCCTCAGAGTTTAAAGCACCTCCATATTTTGAAAATGCCATACCTGCAATATCTAAATGTGCCCAAGGAGTTTTATTAAGTATGAATCTCTGTAAAAATTGTGCTGCGGTAGTTGAGCCAGCCCCTCCAACATAATTAATGTTTTGCATATCAGCATTTTTAGAATTAATTAATTTATCATAATTTCTATCTAGTGGCATTCTCCATACCCTTTCTCCAACTTTCTGACCTGCATCAAACAGTTGTTTGGACAACTTATCATTATTTGAGAAAAGTCCTGCAAATTCAGAACCCAAGGAAACTATAATTGCTCCTGTTAAAGTTGCTAAATCAACAATAAATTCAGGCTTATATTTTTTTTCTGTATATGTAAGTGCATCAGCTAAAACTAATCTTCCCTCAGCATCTGTATTCAAAACTTCGATTGTCTTACCACTATAAGATTTCACAATATCACCAGGTCTTTGAGCATTACCGCCTGGCATATTTTCAACAAGACCTACTACTCCAATTGCATTTATTTTTGCTTTCCTTAATGCAAGATTTTTCATCAAACCTACAACAACAGCAGAACCAGCCATATCATAAGTCATATCTTCCATAAACTTTGCAGGCTTAAGAGAAATACCACCAGTATCAAAACAAACTCCTTTTCCAACAAATGCTAATGGTTTTTTTTTTGATTTTGAACCTTTCCACTCTAAAGTAACAAGATAAGACCCCCTTATGCTACCTTGTCCTACGCCCAAAAGTGCATTCATACCAAGCTTTTTCAATTTCTTTTTGTCAAATACGTTTACTTTAAGACCAAATTTTCTAAGTTGTAATAATCTTTTTGCATATTCATCTGGATGAAGAATATTTCCTGGTTCTGAAACGAGATCTTTTGTTAAATTTGAACCTTCAATTAATGATCTATACTTTTTATTTTTATTAAATTGGAAAGTTTTGTTTTTGTTCAAGACCACTATATCAAATTTTTTTTCTTTACTTTTAGATTTATATTTATTGAATTCGTATGATTTTAATTGAAGGCCTTGTGCAAATTGATCAAAAAAGAATTTATTTTTAGGAAAAGTGTTCCTTATATTTTGTTCATAAAAAGTTGTTTTTAAATACAAATTTGATTTTAAATACATATAAAATTCTGCTCCCATTTTTTCAATGTCAAAAGCAGATTGATTATCTTTAATTTTTATCAAAATAACTTTTTGTGAAGCGCTTATGTTTAATGATAAAAAATTCTTATCACCTAATTCATTTGAGCTTAGTGACTGATTTATAAAACTAGAAAATTTAGATATTGGAAGTTTGCTGAGATCATTTATTTTAAAATTTTTATTGGTAAAAAAAACATGATTTTTTACTGATTTTTGGTCTAAACTATTTTTGACACTTATTTTTATTGACATTTTTTATATATATGTACTTTGAGTTGTATTTAAATTGTAAACTAACAGTTGAAAATATATAAATATATTTAGATAGATTTCAATGAAAAAAATATTATTTCGGAAACTTCTTTTTGACTGTTTAGTTTTTTTTACAATAACTCTTTTTTCCTCAAGTATAATTATATGGGTATTTCAGGCTGTAAATTTTCTAGATATAATCGTAGAAGACGGGCGTAATTATTTAGTCTATTTAAATTTTTCACTTTTAAATTTTCCAAAGGTAATAAGTAAATTAGTCCCATTTATCCTTTTTTTTAGCTTTCTTTATATTATTGGAAAATATGAGTTAAAAAACGAATTAATTATTTTTTGGAACTTTGGCATAAATAAAATTGAGCTAATAAATTTTTTTATAAAATTTTCATTTTTTATAATGTTATTTCAAATATTTCTTACTGCCTCTATTGTGCCAAAAAGCCAAGACCTAGCTAGGTCATTCTTGAGAACTTCATCAATTAATTATTTAGAAAATTTTATAAAACCTAGGATATTCAATGATGGCGTTAAAGGTTTAACTATTTACAGTAATTCGAAAGATAAGTCTGGAAATTTAAAAGAAATTTATCTAAAAAAAGGTTCTGGAGAAAATTTTCAAATAACTTTTGCAAAAGAAGGAAGATTTAAACAAATAGGAAAAAATCAATTTTTAGAACTAAATTATGGTGAAACAATAAGTGTAGTTAATAATAAGATTACAAACTTTAAATTTAAAAAAACAGATTTTAATTTGAGTAATTTTGAAGATAACACAACAACATATAAAAAAACTCAAGAAGTAGCAACAACAGATCTAATAAAGTGTTATCATAAATTGATGAATTTTAATATTTTAAAAATTGATGAAAATTTTGAAGTTGAAAATTGTAGGAATGATAATATTGATAATATTATTAAGGAATTGTATAAGAGAATAATAATTCCATTGTACATTCCAGTATTAATACTTCTTTCTTTATTATTAATATTTAAATCCAAGGAAAATACTAATTACTCAAGATATAGAGTCTTAATTTTTTTAATTGGCTTTAGCACAATCATTCTTTCAGAAATGACTATTAGATTAATAAATGCTGATTTTATAAAAAATATAAAATTTTTTTTAATCCCTATTATTTTAGTAATAACTCTTTATTCAAATTATTTTATGAGATTTAAAAATATGAAAGACTCAAAATGAATACCTATACTAAATTCCTTGTTAAAACATATCTAATTTCTTTCTTAAATGTTTTTTTTATTTTTTTTTGTTTAATATATGTTCTTAATCTACTTACTGAATTAGAATTTTTTAAACGAACAGATGTCGACACTTATTTTCCACTTTATTTATCTCTTATAAATACTCCAATGTTTGTTTTTGAAATGTTTCCATTTATTTTCTTAATATCAACTCAATTTTTTTTTAACACGCTTTTTACAGATAATGAGATGAATATCTTTAAGTACTCTGGACTAAAAAATACAAAGATTTTTTCAATTATTGCTATTACTATATTTTTTATTGGGATTATTATAATTTCTATTTTTTATAATTTATCCTCTAATTTAAAAAATTTATATTTAGGATTAAAATCAAATTATACTGAAGATAAGAAATATCTTGCGGTGATAACTAAAAATGGTTTATGGATTAAAGACATATATGATGAAAAAATTATGATGATAAATGCCAGCTCATTTAACAAAAATGAGCTTGTTAATACTTATATTTCTGAATTTGATAAAAACTTTGAAATTATTAGAAACATTAAAAGTAAAAAAATTGATATTAAAAATAAAGAATGGATAATTAAGGATGCTGAAATTTATATTCAAAATAATAAAGAAATTGTGAATAACCTAAAATTTCAAACTAATTTTAATTATGAGTTAATTCAAAGTTTATTTTCAAATATGTCCTCTTTATCTTTCATGGAATTAATTGAAATGAGAAAAAATTATAAAAAACTCAATTATTCCTTAACAGAAATAGATCTTCAGCTTTTGAAATTAGTCTCTTTTCCTTTTAATTTCATCTTAATGTTTATTTTTGCAGCAATAATTATGATGAATACGAAAACTTTTAAAAGTAAAAGTCTTAAAATAATTATTGGACTTTTTTTGTCTGTAATAATTTATTATATTAATAATTTCTTTTTTATTTTAGGAAATTCAGAAAAAATAAATGTTATTAGTTCAATTCTTATTCCTTTGATAATTCTATCTTTGATTAATTTTTTATTCATGAGAAACATAAATGCTAAATAAAATTTTCTTAACTTTTTTAATATTTTTTTATTTAATTGGTAATAATGTTCATAGTAACGAACAAATTAGTTTTGATGTGAATGAAATAGAAATTTTAGATGATGGAAACAAAGTAGTTGGCAAAAATAGAGGAATTATTACTATAGAAAATGGAATAACTATTGAGGCAGATGAGTTTGAATTTAACAAAATAAAAAATATTCTTCAAGCAAAAGGAAATATAATAATTAATGATCGAATAAATAACTACAATTTTACAGCACAAAATATTTTTTATAACAGAAATGAAGAAAGATTAGAACTTATAGGTAAAGCAGAAGCTTTGGTTGACAGCAATTACAAGTTTAATTCTAAAAATATTATTATTCTTAGAAATGAAAAATTAATAAGTTCTGATCAAGGAGTAACTATTTTGGATAAAATAAATCAAACAAGATATGAAATTGGAAAATTTAGTTATTCTTTGAAAAATGAAACTTTAAAAGGTGAAAAAATTTTTATTCATACAAAATTTAATCAACCTTTCAGTGATAAATATTTTTTTAAAAGTGCAGTTTTTAATTTAAAAAATCAAAATTACATTGCTCAAGACATAAACATAGATTTTAAAAAAAATTTATTTGGTGATAAAAACAATGATCCAAGATTTAAAGGACTCTCCTCTTCAAGTAAAAATGGTATCACAACAATAAACAAGGGTATATTTACAAGTTGTAAAAAAAACGATCGGTGCCCCCCTTGGACTATTCAAGCTGATAAAATTACTTATGATCAAAATAAAAAACAAATAAATTATGATAATGCTATTGTAAAAATTTATGATATTCCTGTTTTGTATTTTCCAAAATTTTTTCACCCTGGCCCAACTGTAAAAAGGCAAACGGGTTTCTTAGTACCTCATATTAATAATTCAAATGTGCTTGGTTACTCTTTGCAAATACCATATTTTTATGCTCTTTCAAACAATCAAGACTTTACTTTTAAACCAACATTCTTTGATAAAGATATTTTAATGTTTCAGAATGAATATAGGCAACAAAATAAAAATTCATACTTTATTAGTGACTTAAATATCGTAAATAATTACAAATCAAAAAAAACGAATGAAAAAAAAACGTTAACTCATGTATTCTCCAAATTTCAGATGGATTTAGCTTACGAAAACTTTATCGAAAGCTCGCTTAATTTTTCATTTCAAAAAGTTAATAATGATACATATCTAAAAGTTTTTGATACAAATATTGTAAATACTGAATTAAAACCCAATAACTTTGACACTTTAACTTCTGATATAGATTTAAATCTTGAAAATGAAAATTTTTCATTAACAGCTGGATTTACTGCATACGAAAATCTATCAAAGCAGAATAGTGATCGTTATCAATATGTTTTACCTTACTACGATTTCTCAAAAAGTTTTTTTGAAAACAATAATTTTGCTTCTTTTAATTTTATTTCTCAAGGAGATAACATTTTAAAAGATACAAACAGTCTGAGATCTAGAATGATTAATAATTTAGATATTCATAGTTATGGTTATTATTTTGAAAACGGAGTCAAAAATAATTTTAATTATTTTCTTAAAAATACAATTTCCGCAGGAAAAAACAACGTTGATTATGACTCTAGTCCACATATAAAGCTTATGAATATATTTGAGTTAGTTTCAAGTTTTCCACTTATTAATTTAACGGAAAACTACTCAAATTACTTAAATCCAAAGATCTCCCTAAGAATTAACCCCTCAGGTATGAAGAGTTACAAAAATGAAAATAGACAGATAAATAATGATAACTTGTTTAATATTAATAGACTTGGTCTGATTGATACTCTTGAGTCTGGAAATAATCTTACTTTAGGGGTGGATTACAAAAGAGAAAAAATTGATGATATCAACAAATATTTTGAATTGAAACTTGGCACAGTTTTAAGGACAAAATCAAATAAAAATTTACCAACAAATAGCACACTTGACAAAAAAAGATCAAATTATTTTGGAAAAATAACAAACAATTTAAATGATAATATAAATTTTAATTACGAATTCTCAATTGATCATGATCTAAGCCAAATTCAATACAATTCCTTTGGTACCACCATTAGAAAAAATAATTTTATCACAACTTTTAACTTTATTGAGGAAACTGGTAATGTTGGAAGCACTAATATTTTTGAAAATGAAACAACATTTAATTTTGATGACCAAAATTTTATTACATTTAGAACAAGAGAAAATAAAGAGATAGATTTGACTGAATATTATGATTTAATTTATGAGTATAAAAATGATTGTCTAGTTGCGGGTATCAAATATAATAAAACTTATTACCAAGACAGAGATTTGCAACCAACTGAAGATTTTATGTTTACTATAAAATTAGTACCATTGACTGCTGTAGAGCAAAAATTTGCAAATTAACAAGATGTGTTTAATCAAAAAATTAAAAGTACTTTTTATATTCTTTTCACTAACTTTAAGCTTTCAAAACTTAAATGCACTAGAAAATAGAATATTATTTAAAGTTGATAATGAGATTATTACTACAATTGATATCTTTGAAGAAATAAAATTCTTAAAAACTTTTAATCCAGAAATGAACAGTTTAAGTAAAGAAGAGTTATTTGAAATATCAAAAAATTCTATTTTAAGAAATAAAATAAAAAAAATAGAATTAACGAATTTTGTAAAAGAGTTGAAAGTTGAGGATAAATTTTTATTAAATATTATAAAAAGTAAATACCCAAAAATAGGTATGAATTCATTAGAAAATTTTAAAAATTTCTTAAAAGATAATAATCTTAATTTTGAGATAATTAGAGAAAAGCTGACAATTGAACTAATTTGGAATGATTTTATTTATCAAAAATTTAATGAAAAAGTTGTAATTGATAGGAATAAAATAAAAAATGAAATTTTACAAAACCCTCAAAAAGAAAGTCAAATTGAACTTTTGCTTTCGGAGATCACTTTTACTATAAATGATAAAATAGATTTTCAAAATAAATATCAAAAAGTTCTTCTTGATATTGAAAAAATTGGATTCAAAAAAGCCGCCCTAATACATAGTAACTCTGAAACAGCTGCCAATGGGGGTGCTATTGGGTGGATAAATGAAAATAATTTAAATAAAAATATCAAGGAAATTATTTCAAAACTACAAACAGGTCAATTTTCAAAACCAATAAGAACATCATCAGGATTCATTATAATTAAGATTGACGATAAGAGAGAAAGTGTTTCAAAATTTGATTTAACTAAAAAAATTGAAGAAATTATCAAATTCAAAACTAACGATCAGCTAGATCAATTTTCTAATATGTATTTTAATAAAATAAAAAAAGATTTAAAAATATATGGTTTATAAACCTATTATCGTAGTTGCAGGAGAGCCAAATAGTATTTTTTCTGAAATTTTTTTTAAATCTTTGAGACATAAGAAATTCAAAAGTCCAATAGTTTTGATTGCCTCACAAAAATTAATTAAACTCCAAATGAAAAAATTAAAAGTAAATAAAAAAATAAGGTTAATTGAACATTTATTTTTTGAAAAATATAAATTAGACAATAAAAAAATAAATTTGATTGATGTAAGATTTAATCAAAAAAAGGCTTTTGATGAAATTACAAATAAATCAAACAAATACATAACAAAATCATTCGATATTGCTTTAAAGATTTTAAATAAAAAAATTACAAACAAATTTATTAATGGTCCTGTCTCAAAAAAATTTTTTTTAAAAAAAAAGTATTTAGGAATCACAGAATATTTGGCTCATAGAACTAAAAGCAGAAATTTTGCAATGCTTATATATAATAAAGAATTGTCTGTATGTCCTCTTACAACTCATTTACCCATTAAAAAAGTTTCTAAGATAATCAATAAAG
Organism: Pelagibacteraceae bacterium AG-349-L23; assembly: GCA_003281045.1. GTDB lineage: Bacteria > Pseudomonadota > Alphaproteobacteria > Pelagibacterales > Pelagibacteraceae > Pelagibacter. The sequence continues at coordinate 19,703 of QCDD01000004.1, forward strand.
ATTTGATTAAATCAAAAATTAAGTTAGTTGAAGTTTTTTTTAAAACTCATCTAAAAGAAAAATCTAAAATTGCAATCACTGGTTTAAATCCACATTGTGAAAGCATTGACAACTTTAATGAAGATGAAAAAATTATCAAACCAACAGTAAAAAACTTAATTAAATCAAATCATAAAATATTTGGACCGTTTGCTGCTGATACAATTTTCTTAAAAAAAAATAGAAAAAAATACAATGTTATAATTGGCATGTATCATGATCAGGTACTAACACCCATAAAAACGCTATTTGAGTATGATGCAATTAATATTACTTTAGGCCTTCCATTTATAAGAATTTCTCCTGATCATGGTCCAAATGAAAGAATGTTAGGAAAAAATAAATCTAATCCTTTAAGCTTAATCAAAGCATTAACTTTTTTAGACTCTAGGTAGTGATCAAAGCAAAAAAAAGTTTGGGTCAAAATTTTTTAATAGATCAAAATATTCTAAAAAAAATTGTCTCATTAATAAAAATAGAAGATAAATTTGTACTTGAAATCGGCCCAGGCACTGGAAATCTAACTTCTTATATTTTAAAAAATAATCCAAAAAAACTTATAGTAGTTGAAAAAGATAAATTATTGGCAAATCACTTAAAGAAAAAATTTGATAGTAGAATTACAATAATTAATGATGACATTCTTAAAATTGATGAAAAAAAATTATATAATAAAAGGTTAATTGTTTTTGGAAATTTACCATATAATATTTCGACTGAGATATTGGCTAAATGGATTATAAATCTTGATAATAAAAATTTTTGGTTTGACTCTTTAATACTGATGTTTCAAAAGGAAGTGGCAGATAGAATTTTATCCAAATTTAATTCATCAAACTACGGAAGGTTAACAATTTTAGCTAATTGGAAATTAGAAATTGATAAAATTTGTGATATTAAACCTGGTAGTTTTTATCCAAAACCTAAAGTTGATAGTTCATTATTATTTTTTAAACCAAAAAAAATTTTTTATCAGCTAAAAAACTCAAAAAACTTAGAAAAAATAACAAGAATTTTTTTTAATCAAAAAAGAAAAAAAATTAAAACACCCTTTAATATTTTGTTTAAAGGTAATCTTAAAGTTCTAAATGAACTAAATATAGATCTAAACTTAAGACCTCATAATTTGAGTCAAGATATTTATTATAAATTAACTGAAGAGTACGAAAAACTATGATGTCAGCTTTTCTACATGGTTTCTTATGAAATTTTTGTCATAATCTTTTGAACCATTTTTTATTTCAGCCTGTATTAAATTATAGATCTTTTCATAACAGTCATCTAAATTATTGTTAATTACAACATAATCATAATTTATCCAATGTAATACATCATGTTCAAATTGTTTCATTCTCTCATCAGCTATTAATTTATCTTTCATGTCTCTATTGGATAATCTCTTAAACAACACTTTTTTACTTGGAGGCAATATAAAAAAAGTAATTAGCTTATAATCTAATTTTTTATTTTTGATTTGATCAGCACCCTGCCAATCAATATCAAAAAGTACATTTTTTCCATTATCTAAATTATTTATTACTGGTGTCCTAGTTGAACCATAAAAATTATTAAAGACTTTTGCATATTCTAAGAATTCCTGATTTTTAATGAGCCTTTTAAACTCATCTTCACTTACAAAAAAATAATCCTTATTAGGGATTTCATTAGGTCTTGGCTTTCTTGTTGTATGTGAAATAGAAATTTCGAAGTTATCTAGTTTTGATAGTAAATTTACTAACGTAGTTTTTCCTGCTCCAGAAGGAGAGGACAAAATTATCATAATCCCATCTTTGTCTATGGGCATTTAAAATTTAATTTGCTTTACCTTCAATAAATTTTACAGCATCACCAACTGTTAAAATTTTTTCAGCCTCGCTATCAGAAATCTCCGAGCCAAACTCTTCCTCGAAAGCCATAACTAACTCAACTGTATCTAAACTATCCGCTCCTAAGTCGTCTATAAAACTTGATTCCTCTGTTACTTTAGCTTCATCAATACCTAGGTGATCAGCTACAATTTTCTTTACTTTACTTGAAACATCTTCTGACATATTGATCCTTTTTTGTTTAATTTGTTATTAGTTTAAAAACTTGTTTTGTCAAGCCATATACATGCCCCCATTAACATGAATAGTTTCGCCATTAATGTATTTTGATTGATCTGAGGCTAAAAAAAGAACAGCATTAGCAACATCTGTGGGCTCCCCTAATCTTGCAGATGGTATTTTAGATATGATTAATTCTTTAAATTTTTGATCTAACTTATCTGTCATAGATGTTTTTATAAAACCTGGCGAAATACAATTAACATTAATATTCTTTTTGGCATACTCAATAGCCAAACTTTTTGACATAGCAACTATACCCGCTTTTGATGCTGTATAGTTTGCTTGACCTAAATTTCCAGTATGACCTACAACGGATGTAATATTTACAATTTTTCCTGATTTATTTTTCAGCATTTTCTTAATAGCGAATTTACTCAAGAGAAAAGTAGATGTTAAATTTATATCAATTACTTTTTTCCATTCATCCAGGCCCATACGTATTGCTAAATTATCTTGAGTCAATCCTGCATTATTAACAATACAATCTAAATTACCCCCAAGTTGTGATGTAGCATTTTCAATAAATCCCTCAATTTTTTCACTTTGAGATATGTCAAAACTCAAAATTTTTACATTTTTAACATTTGACTTTAATTCTTCTAACTTTTCAATTTTTGTTCCTGTAGCTAATATATTAGCTTCAAACTCACTTAATTTTTTTACTATCGAATTACCTATTCCACCTGATGCACCAGTAACAATGATATTTTTATTTTTTAAATTAATCATAGCTTAAGTTCTTTTATATCACTATCTGTATTGATTGTATTAGTTTTTACGTTCTTATCTATCCTTTTTATTAAACCTGTTAGTACTTTTCCAGGTCCAATTTCAATGAAATGATTTACTCCTTTTTTAATCATATGGTCTACGCTTTCTCTCCATCTAACTCTATTCTCTATTTGATCAACTAACAGTATTTTAAGCTCTTCTTTGTTCAAAATTTCTTTTGCAGTCACATTTGATATCAACTTATTTTTAGAATCTTGAAAATCTAATTTTTGAATTTCGTTCCTCATAATTTCAGTCGCATTGTTCATAAGTTGACAATGAAAAGGGGCGCTAACTGGTAATTTTATGTTTTTAATATTTTTTGATTTTAAAACCTGGATTAATTTTTCTATTTCACTAATTTTTCCACTTAAAACAATCTGACCCTCAGAATTATCATTAGCAATTTGTACTATAAAATTATTCTTATTTTCTTTCAAAAGATCTTCTATTATTTCTACTTTTGAACCTAAAACAGCTAACATACCTCCCTCACCCTCTGGGACAGCATTTTGCATCGCTTCTCCTCTAATTTTTAAAAGTTTAATGGTATCTGAAAAACTGAGATAGTTAGCAGCACATAAAGCTGAATATTCTCCCAGTGAATGGCCAGCAAAATATTTTGCATTATTAAGATCCAAATTGAATTCTTTTTTCATTACCTGAAAAATTGAATAGCTTATTAGAAATATTGCCGGCTGAGTATTTACAGTAAGATCCAATTTATCTTTAGGCCCCTCTAAAATTATTTTTGATATGCTTATGCCCAATGACTCGTCTGCTTCTTTGAAAAGATCTTTTACTAAATCATAATTTTCAAAAAAATCTTTTCCCATCCCAATTTTTTGAGAACCTTGTCCTGGGAATACTAGAGAAAACATCTAAAAAAACCCTTATTTTTTATTGTTTTTGCTATTGTAATTAAAGATTTATAATAGTATATCCTCATTTTTTATTAAAGAAATTAAATGAATTTATACGAGCATACAATAATTGCAAGACAAGACACTTCTCCAAGTGAAATTAAACAATTAACTGAAAAATATTCAAGCATTATTGAAAAAAATGATGGTGAGATAATAAAAACAGAAAATTGGGGTTTATTAAATTTGTCGTACTTAATAAAAAAAAATAAAAAAGGAAGCTACATTCACTTTAAATTTAAAGGCAAAGGAAATGTAATTAGTGAACTTGAAAAGAATGAAGTGATTGATAAGAAATTATTAAGATATTTAACTGTAAGAGTAAAAAAATTTGACCTTGAAACAAATTTTTTCTCAAAAAAAGACGAGTTTGAAAAAAAGGAAAATCCTAAAAATTAGTTATGCCTAAAAGACAAAGCGGAAATAAAAAAAGTAAACAAAGTAATTTTGCAAAATTAAGTATTTTCCAACCAAATAAATATAAATTTAAAAAAAATTGTCCATTATCAGTCAAAGGAGCTCCAAAAATTGACTATAAAAACGTTAAGTTATTGAAAAGATATATCTCAGAAAATGGTAAAATTCTCCCGTCAAGAATAACTAATGTAAGTCAAAAAAAACAAAGAGAGTTATCTTTATCAATAAAAAGAGCACGAAATTTAGCTTTAATTTAAATGAAAGTAATATTACTAGAAAATATCAAAAGAGTAGGATCTATTGGTGAAATTATAGATGTAAAGAGAGGTTTTGCCAGAAATTTTTTGATCGCGAATAAAAAGGCGTTATATGCTTCAAAAGAAAATATTAATCAAGTTGAAAAAATTAAATCTCAACTATCAAAAAAAGATAATGAAAAAAAACAAGAGTCAAAAAAAATAGCTGAAAAAATTAATAAAAAAGAATTTTTTGTAAAAAAACTTTCGACTGAAAATAAAGAGTTGTATGGTTCAGTCAAACCTACAGAAATTTCCAAACTAATTAAAGAAAAAGAAAAGATAGATATTACACCATCAATGATACAACCAATTAAAGAAATCAAATCTCTTGGAAAATTTAAAGTAAAAGTATCTTTACACTCTGAGATTGATGCGGAGATACATATTGTAGTTGAGTCAGCTGAGACTATTCAATAATTATACAATTTTTTCCCCAATTAATATTTAAAATTCATTTGTCAGATAAACTGACATACAATGTAGTGTGGAAAATAATTTATCAATCGTAAAAGACAAATTTAAAGAATTACCAAATAATATTGAAGCTGAACAAGCAGTGATTGGCTCAATACTTGTTTCAAATGAGATTTTTGACGAAATTAATATTATTATAACAAGTAACAACTTTTACGATCCAATGCATCAAAAGATTTTTGGAGCAATAGAAAGCCTAATTTATAAAGGATTGTTGGCTAACCCTATTACTTTAAAAAATTATTTTGAAGATGAGAAAGACGAATTGAATGTACCGGAGTACTTAGTAAAAATAACAAAGTTTTCTACCTCTGTAAGACAAGCCATCGAATACTCAAAAATTATCTACGATATGTTTGTTCGAAGAGAACTTATAAAAATTTCTGAGCAAACTATTGATGATGCTAAGTTAGGTGATCTTAATACAAGTGGACAACAAATAATTGAAAATTCGGAAAAAGAATTATTTAAATTAGCTGAGAAAGGATCTTTTAGCTCCTCTTTTATAAAATTTGATAAAGCTTTAAAAGATACAATTGATATGGCCTCTGCTGCTTATAAAAATGATGAGGGAATTGTTGGGGTTCCAACTGGATTAAGAGATTTAGATGATAGATTAGGGGGACTGCACAAATCTGATTTGATTATAATTGCAGGAAGACCTGGTATGGGGAAAACCGCACTAGCTACAAACATCGCTTTTAATGCAGCTCAAAAATTGCAAGAAAGTGGTAAGAAATCATCCATAGCTTTTTTTTCATTAGAAATGTCATCTGAACAATTATCTACAAGAATTTTAGCAGAACAATCTAGAATTAAATCAAATGATATAAGAAGAGGTAAAATTTCTGATGAACAATTTGATAAATTTATAGAGACTTCAAAAAATATATCTGAACTTCCACTTTATATTGACGAAACACCAGCAATAACAATCGCTGCAATGAGTAATAGGGCACGGAGAATCAAAAGGACTCATGGTCTTGATATGATTATTGTTGATTACATTCAGTTAATGAGAGGAACATTAAATTATAAAGATGGAAGAGTTCAAGAAGTATCAGAAATTACTCAAGGTTTAAAAGCGATTGCTAAAGAATTATCAATACCTGTAGTTGCTCTTTCACAATTATCAAGACAGGTTGAGCAAAGAGATAATAAAAAACCGCAATTATCTGATTTAAGAGAATCAGGTTCTATCGAACAAGATGCTGATGTGGTGATGTTCGTTTACAGAGAATCTTATTATTTAGAAAATAAAGAACCAAAACCAGCGACTGTAGAGCATGCTGAATGGCAAGCAAAAATGAATGAAGTATCTAATCTGGCAGAATTAATTATTGGTAAACAAAGACATGGTCCTACTGGAAATGTATTTTTAGAGTTTGAGGCAATGTTTACTAAATTTAAAGATACTCAAACTAACTAAATTCCAATATAAAAGGGTAAGATGATTGCCCAATTTTATCAAAATATTATTCTTAAAAATCCAAAATCTATATTGATAATCTTACTTATAGCCCTATTTACTTTTGGCTATTATTCCAAAGATTTTAAATTAGATGCTTCATCAGAGACATTACTAATTGAGGGAGATCCAGACCTTGAATATCTAAAAGAAATTACAAATAGGTACGGGTCAAAGGAATTTTTAATACTAACCTATACACCTAACGAAGGAATGATTTCCGATGTTTCTATAAACAACCTTCTAAGTTTAAAATACAAAATTCAAAGTTTAAACTGGGTCCATAGTGTCATTACCCTCTTAGATATTCCTTTATTAAATAATTCTGACGCTCCTTTGCAAGAGAGATTAGAAAATTTTAAGACTTTAAAAGATGAAGATATAGATAAAGAAAGAGGATTTAATGAGATTTTAAGTAGCCCCGTATTTAGAAATTTTGTTATCAGTGAAGATGGTAAAACCTCTGGAATCATAGTTTATATTAAAAATAAAAAACCAATAAAAAATGTTTCTAATAAAACGAAAGAGGAAATTGAAACCCAGAAAGACTTAATAAAAAAACAAAATCATCAAAATATTCTTGAAATTAGAGATGTCATTAAAAGTTACAATAACATTGGAAAAATAAATTTAGGCGGGATCCCTATGATTGCCGACGATATGATGACATTTATTAAAAGTGATATAGTGGTTTTCGGATTAGGAGTTTTATTATTTATTATTGCAACATTATGGTTTGTATTTAGAAAACTAATTTGGATTATCGTCCCGATAAGTAGTTGTTTTTTTTCAGTAGTAATCATGACAGGCTTGCTTGGAATATTGGGGTGGAAAGTTACAGTCATTTCATCAAACTTCATTGCTTTAATGTTAATTTTAACAATGGCAATGAATATTCACATGAGCACAAGATTTTTACAAATTAAAGAAGTTCATCCAAACAAAAAAATTATAGAATTGATTACTTTAACAACTAATAAAATGTTTTGGCCAATTTTATATACTGCTTTAACAACTATAATTGCCTTTTTATCTTTAATCTTCAGTGAAATAAAACCAATAATTGATTTTGGCTGGATGATGACCTTGGGTTTAATTACATCATTTGTTATTACCTTTACATTACTTCCATCTCTAATTAACTTTATGCCTAAAGAAAAAATATTTATTAAAAAACAAGAAGAGTCAAAAATTACCTCTTTCTTTACACAAATTTCCTTAAATAATCACAAAACAATTTTTACCTTAACTATCGTAATTATCATTTTAAGTTTAATTGGTATAAGCAGACTAGAAGTTGAAAATAGTTTCATTAATTATTTCAGTAAAAAAACTGAAATTTATAAAGGTATGAAACTCATAGACGAAAAGTTAGGTGGAACAACTCCACTTGAAATAATTTTAAAGTTTCCAAAGAAAGAAAACAAGAAAACTGATGATGAAGATGATTTTGAAGATTGGGGGGATGAAGAAAATGAGAATGATGATAAATACTGGTTTACTAAAGATAAAATAGATAGAATTTCCTCCGTTCATAATTATCTAGATGATTTGCCTCAAGTTGGAAAAGTTCTATCCTTTTCATCAATAATCGATGTAGCAACGATGCTCAATAACAATAAGCCTTTGGGAACATTAGAAATGGGTGTGCTTTATTCAAAAATACCTGAAAGTATCAAAACTGAAATAATTGATCCATATATTTCTATAAAAGATAACGAAGCTAGAATCAATCTAAGGATTATAGATTCTCAAGAAAATTTAAGGAGAAACGACCTCATAAAAAAAATTAATTATGACTTGAAAAATAAGTTGGGTTTAAAAGAAAGTGAGTACAAACTTGCTGGTGTTTTAATTTTATTTAATAACTTACTCCAAAGTCTTTTTAAATCTCAAATACTTACTTTAGGTTTAGTGATGATCGGAATATTTGGGATGTTCGTAGTTCTTTTCAAAAATATTAAGCTTTCTCTAATTGGTGTAGTACCAAATTTTATAGCAGCTTTTTTTATTCTAGGAATAATAGGTTTGCTTGGTATTCCATTGGATATGATGACAATCACAATAGCCGCAATTACAATTGGAATAGCTGTAGATAATAGTATTCATTATATTTATAGGTTTAAGGAAGAATTTAATACCTCAAAAGATTATAATAAGACTCTTATTTTGTGTCACTCTACAGTTGGTAAGGCAATTTTAAATACCTCAATAACAATCGTTTTTGGATTTTCAATTTTAGTTTTGTCAAAATTCATTCCGACAATCTATTTCGGTATATTTACTGGACTTGCAATGTTATTAGCTATGGTCTCAGTTTTAACGTTGCTTCCTTCTTTGATTTTATTGATTAAACCGTTTAATAAATAATTAGATGCAAGATCTTGTTGTAGATTTTTATAAAACTACAAACGTTATAGACATAGTATATTTAATAATTACAATTTTTACATTAATTGGAGGTTACAGAAAAGGTTTTGTTTTAAGTGTTCTTTCAATGGCTAAATGGTTTCTAGCCTATATAATTACATTGATAATATTCCCAAGAGCAAAACCTTATTTAAAGGGCGTAATTGATAACGAGTATGTTCTAGATATAGTTTTAGGGGTTACAATTTTTGTAATCGTTATATTTTTAATTTTAATCATTAATAGAGGTATCAGAAAAGCTGTAAAATTCACTGGCCTTGGAAGTTTAGATACAATGTTTGGATTCTTTTTTGGATTTATTAAAGCTTATATTATCTCTGTATGTATCTTCTCAGGTGTACACATTGTATATAATCACGATAAATGGCCAGTAAATTTAAGTAAATCATTAATCTTTCCATATTTAGAAAAAGGTAGTAATTATTTATTAGAAAAATTTCCTGATGAAAAAACATATCAAAAATCTAAGGAGAAAATTGAAAATATTTGATCCTAAGCTTAAAGAAGAGTGTGGTATATTTGGAATTAGTAATACTAAAGATGCCTCTGCATTAACGGCCTTAGGACTTCATGCCCTTCAACACAGAGGCCAAGAAGGATGTGGAATAGTTACCTTTGATGGTAAACAATATTTTTCTGAAAAAAGATTTGGTTTGGTGGGTGATAATTTTAATAAAGAGAAAATACTAAAAAAGCTTCAAGGTGATTATGCTATTGGACATAATAGATATAGTACAACAGGTGAAAATACTCTTAGAAACATTCAACCTTTCTTTGCTGATACTAATGCTGGAGGGATCGGTGTAGCTCATAACGGAAATTTAACCAATTCTATTTCTTTAAGAAAAAAATTAGTTGATGAAGGTGCAATTTTTTACACAACTTCTGATACAGAAACAATAGTTCAATTAATTGCCAAGTCAAAACGAGCAAAAACAATAGATAAAATTGTTGATGCAATTTTTCAAATACAAGGTGGATATGCTTTAGTAATGTTAACTCAGACTTCATTAGTAGGTGTAAGGGATCCTTTTGGTATCAGGCCTTTAGTAATTGGAAAATTAAAGAATAGTTATGTACTAGCATCTGAAACATGTGCTTTAGATATAATTGGTGCAAAATTTATAAGAGAAGTTGAAAATGGTGAGATAGTTTTAATTGAAAATAACGAATTAAAAAGTATTAAACCCTTTCCACCAAGAAAAGTTAGGCCTTGTGTTTTTGAATATATTTATTTTGCAAGACCAGATAGCATGCTTGGTGGAAAAACTGCATATGAACATAGAAAAAACCTTGGCTCGGAACTTGCAAAAGAAAATGATGTAGATGCTGATATTGTTGTGCCAGTACCAGACTCTGGAAATGCAGCAGCTTTAGGTTTTGCACAATTCCTGAATGTAAAATTTGAGCTTGGTTTAGTCAGAAATCATTATGTCGGAAGAACTTTCATTGAACCGAGTCAGAAGATCAGAAGTTTGGGTGTTAAATTAAAATTAAATGCTAATCAATCAACAATTCAAGGCAAAAAAATAATTTTAGTAGATGATTCACTAGTAAGAGGTACCACATCCCATAAAATAGTTAAAATGTTATACGACGCTGGCGCAAAAGAAGTTCATGTTAGAATTGCCTGTCCAGAAATAAAATTTCCTGATTTTTATGGAGTTGATACCCCCACGAAAAAAGAATTGCTTGCGGCAAATAAAAGTAACTCCGAAATCTGTGATTACATCGGTGCAAGATCATTAAAATTTTTATCAATAAATGGGATGTATCGGGCAATTGGTTTTAATAAAAGAAATGAAACTTATCCTGAATTAACTGATCATTATTTTACGGGAGATTACCCTGTTAAACCTATCGATGAACTTGGAGATAGTAAAATCACTCAATTATCATTGTTAAATACTGCATCAAATAATTAAATGAAAAAGGTAAGTTTTACTGAAATGAAAAATGGAACTAAAGAAGATTATCTTTTTTTAGATAAACATGAAAAAGATTTTGCCAGCAAAACTGCTGATAGAATATTAAAATTTATGTCTGGACTAACTGAAACTTTAGAAGGGTATCAAGTATCAAGACTGGAACATTCACTTCAAAGCGCTACGAGAGCTCATAGAAACGGCGAAAGTGAGGAGATGGTTGTAGCCTGTCTGTTACATGACATCGGTGATGAATTAGCACCAATGAATCATTCTGAGTATGCTGCTTCAATTTTAAAGCCCTATGTATCAGAAAAAACTCATTGGATAGTTGAAAAACATGGAGAATTTCAAATGTATTATTATGCACATCATTTAGGTGGTGATAAAAATAGAAGAGACAAATATAAGGATCATAAATATTTTCAAGATACAATTGATTTTTGTGAAAAATACGATCAAAATTCTTTTGATCCTAAATATAAGTCTTTACCATTAAAGTTTTTCGAACCAATTGTAAAAAAAATTTTTTCTAGAAAACCATACTCTTCTCTAAAGAATAATTAAAAATAAAATTTATATCTATGATTACAAAAAAAGAGCAAATAATTGAATATTTCAAGTCTGGAATTAAAAACAAAAAAGAATTTAAAATCGGTATAGAGCATGAGAAATTTCTATTTAACAGCCAAAATAATAAGAGAATTGATTATCAAAAAATAAGGGAAATGTTCTCGGCTCTACTTGAATTTGGATGGAATCCTGTATTAGAAAACGACAATATTATTGGTTTAAATAAGGGTGGTAAAAATATTACTCTTGAACCAGGTAATCAAATTGAATTATCCGGTGATAAACTTACAAATATTCATGAAGCATGCGCAGAGTCTTATGATTACTTATTTGAGTTAAAACAGGTCACAAAAAAACTTAACATTAAAATTGTAAGTGCAGGTTTTGATCCAATATCAAAATTAAATGAGATCCCCAACAACCCTAAAAAAAGATACAAACTGATGACAAAAGATATGCCTTTAGGGGGAGAATTAAGTCTTGATATGATGTATCGAACATGTGGAACACAGTTGAATTTAGATTACTGTTCAGAAGAGGATTTTAAAAAAAAATTTAAGATAGTAAATTCTCTAGTGCCTATTTCAATTGCTTTATTCGCTAATTCATCAATAGTTGAGAAGAAAAAAAGTAAATATTTATCGTACCGATCGAAAGTATGGCAAAATACTTCTCGAGGTGGTTTGCCTAAATTTTTCCTAGAAAACTTTGATTTTGAAAAATATGCAGATTTTGTGATTAATTTTCCAATTCTGTTTATACAACAAAAAGAAAATTATTTTTCAGGAAAAGGATACAATTTCAGCGATTTCATGTTGGGAAATATAAAAGAAATTAACAATCGTCTGCCCGATGAGAATGATTTATCGATTCATTTAAGTACAATCTTTACCGAGAATAGACTTAAAAAATATATTGAATTAAGGTCGATGGATACGTGTGGTTGGGATTGTTTATGTGCCGGTCCAGCATTTAATGTTGGAATGTTATATGGAAATTTAGATGAAGTTTATGAATTAATTTCTAGTTGGGATAAAGATAAAATAATAAATGCATATTTAGAAGCACCACAAAAAGGTTTTAATACCCAGCTTATGGGTAAAGACCTGCTTTATTGGTGTTCGGTATTATTAGATTTATCTAAAAAGGGATTAGAAAAGAGAGATATAATCAATAAAAGTGGAAAAAATGAGACTATATTTTTAAATCATTTACAAAAAGTGATTGATAATAAAACTACAAATGCACATCATATGATTATTAAATTTTCTAAAGATGAAGATTTAACTGAATTATATGACAAATAAAATTATTGCCATCCAAGGGAATCATCCCGCTAAACTTAACCCTTTAACCGATACCAGTATTTTTTTAGCTCATGAAATACAAAAGAAAAATTATAAAATTTTTTATTATGATCCAAAAGATTTATCTATCATTAATTTTAAAGTAGTTGCTGAAGGATTTTTTATCAAATTTGATTATAAAAAAAAAAGATTTTTTGAAATTTTAAAAAAACAAAAACTAGAACTTATTAAGTGTAAATATTTACTTATTCGCCAAGATCCACCATTTAATTTAGAATATATATGTTCAACTCTCATTTTAGATAAAATAAAAAAAAGAGTTAAAGTTATTAATGATCCAACAGCAATAAGAAATGTATCTGAAAAACTTTTTTCCACAAAATATCAAAAATTTATGCCAGATACTATTTTTTCACAAAATATTGATCAAATTAGAAAGTTTTTTAAAAAACATAAAAAAGTGATTGTTAAACCTATTAATAGCTATAGTGGAAACAATATATATTTATTGACCAAGTTTAATCTAAAATTTTTTCAAAAATTTATTAAAAAACACGATCATATTATGTGTCAAAAATATTTGTCTAAGATCAAAGAAGGAGATAAGAGAGTTTTTTTGATAAATGGTAAAGTTTGTGGCGCAATATCAAGAATTCCAAAAAAAGGCTCATTTTTAAGCAATTTAAGTAAAGGTGCAAAACCAATAAATATAAAATTGACTAATAAAGAAATGAAAATATCAAAATTGATTAGTAAAGATTTAAAAAAAGATAAAATTTTCTTTGCTGGAATTGACTTTATAGATGAACAACTGAATGGTGACATAAATGTTACATCACCTACTGGATTAAAAACTTTTTACGATCTCTCAAAAATAAATTTAGCCTCAACTTTCTGGAAAGAATTAAAAGCGTGAAAAATTTTACAGACCAACAAAAGGGATCATTATTGGCCTTTGTTGCTGTAATGTTTATTACACCAGACTCACTATTTATAAGACTTTCAAATGTAGATACTTGGGGTTTAGTTTTTTATAGGGGAATTATTCCTTTTATGACTGTTTTGACAGGTATGTTAATCATTTATAAGTTAAATTTCTTTAAAATTCTTTTCACTAGTGGTTATCATGGAATATTTTATGTAATTACATTTAGTGTAACTAATATAACTTTTGTGGTTTCAATTCAAAATACAAACGTAGCCAATACCTTAGTTATGATTGCGACTGCTCCAATGTTATCAGCTATTCTTGGAGCAATATTTCTAAAAGAACCACCTGATAAAAAAACTTGGATTTCTATAATAATTACTTTTTTAGCAATAATATATATTTTCTATGACTCTTTGAAGTTAGGTAATTTCTATGGAGATATTTTAGGATTTGTCACCGCAATTGGTTTAGCGGTTGGAGCAGTTATAATCAGATCTGCTAAAACTAAAAATTTAGTTCCTGCTGCGGTAGTTGGTAAATTATTTGTAGCAACTTTTGCATTACTTTTTATCGAAAGTTTTGCATTAGTTGGTAAAGATCTTTTGATTGTTCCTTTGATGTGTATTTTATGTGTAGCGATACCTTTTGTGTTAGTGACCATTGCACCAAGGTTTATACCTGCTGCAGAGGTAAATCTTTTTTTTCTGCTAGAGACTATAATTGGTCCAATTTGGGTTTGGTTAATCATAAAAGAACAGCCTAGTTTAGAAACACTTCAGGGTGGTCTAATTATAATAACCACCATCGCAATTCACTCATACTTAAAACTCAAAAATTCTTAAGCTTGTCACAATTAAGACTTGATTTAATAATACATCGCGAATAATTACCTCAATTTTTATGAATAAAGTTTTAAAAAACTCCTGGGCATTGTTTTTAGGAATGGGCTTCATAATGATGGCATATGGATTCCAAGGGTCTCTCTTAGGTGTAAGAGCTGTTCAGGAAGAATTTAGCCTTACTTCAACTGGGTTTATGATGTCTGGTTATTTTGTAGGATATTTTATCGGTGCCGCAACTATTCCAAATATAATTTCAAGTGTTGGTCACATAAGAGTTTTTGCAGCTTTTGCATCTTTAGCTTCATTAGTTGTTTTAATTCACTCGGTAATAATTCATCCATTCATATGGTTTTTATTAAGAATACTCACAGGTGTAAGCATGGTCTGTATTTATACAGTTGCAGAAAGTTGGTTAAATGACAGATCAAGTAATAAAAATAGAGGCAGCGTACTTTCAGTTTATATGGTCATACTTTATGGAGCCATGGGCATCGGTATGTTTTTACTTAACTTTAGTAGTCCTAAAAATTTTCAACCTTTTATCTTGGTTTCAGTAATAACTTCTGCTGCTTTAATACCTATTTTACTAACTAAAAAAAAACCACCAAATTTTAAAAAAATACAAGCCATGAATATGAGAGAGTTATACGAATCTTCACCTTTTGGTATGGTTAGCTCTCTTTTTTATGGAACAATACAATCAGCTTTATTCACATTACTAGCAGTTTACGCTACCTCCATGAACTTCACAATTTTAGAAATATCAATTGTAACTTTCCTATTAGCGATATCAGGAGCGGTAGCCCAATTTCCAGTTGGTAAAATTTCTGATATTTATGATAGAAGAAGAGTAATTGTTTTCTCAACATTTGGAGCAGCAATATTTGCAATAATTGCAATATTTGTTTCAAGACAAATGTATTTACCAGGTGGTCTTGCAACTAGTAAAACATGGTTTTATTTTTTCTTTATTCTTTTTTCATTTTGTAGTTTGCCAATGTTTTCTTTAATCCTAGCACATACAAACGATTATATTTCAAAAGAAAAATTTGTTGCAGCAGGAGCGGGACTTCAATTTGCTTTTGGATTAGGAGCAATGAGTGGGCCATTTCTTTGTTCAATATTCATGGATCTAGTTGGGCCAAATGGTTTCTTTGTGTTTCTATTTATTTTTCATTCTTTTATTGGATTTTTTGGAATATATAGAATGAAAGTAAGAAAAACTGTTGAAAATCCAGACTCTCAGTTCGTTGCTATGCCACAAACCATTACTCCAGCAGGTATTGAACTTAATCCTACTACTGAACACATAGAAGAACCATATTCAGAAAAAGTTAAAGAAATTTTAGAAAGAAAAGGTGTAAAATATAAAAAAGACGAGAACGAAGATCAAAAAGAGGAAGTGACATACTAAATATATCCCTTTCAGGTTGTAACTCATTTTAGTCAGGCTACATAAATTTTTTTAAGAATCTTATTGAATAATTTTCATTTATCTAGTGAAATAATTAAAAATTAAAAAATGCCGTTAAAAAAAAAGAAAACAAAAACTAAAAAAAAAACTAACGGGCTTGCTAAAATAGCATCGCTCACAACAAGTTCGCTTAGCAGCGCATTAACTAATTATAAGAAAAAAAAAGAACAAGAAAAAATCAAAGCTATTAAATTACAAAAACTTGAGGAAAGAAATTCTTATCAAAAGGAAAAGAAAGAATTGAAACTTTGGGAGGATAGGCTCAATAAAGAAAGTAGTAAAATCCGTTCAAATGAAGAAGAGCTGAGATTAAGAGAAAAAGAAATTAGATCTAAAGAAGATCAACAAAAAATTGAAAGTGAAAGACTGACGAAAAAAGATGAAGAGTTAGTGCTTGTTGCAAAAGAATTAAGAGAAAAAGAAAAACAATTAAAGATTAGAGAAGAAGAGCAAAATAGAAAAGATATTGATTTAAAAGTAAGAGAAGATGAACAAAAAAACAAAGAATTAAAAGAGCAAAGACGTAAAAATAGAGAATTAAAAATATTGAAAGAAGAGGAAGATAGACAAAAAGAAGCTGAGTTTATCAAAATAAGAGAGTGGGAAGAAAAATTTGATAGAGAACAAAAGCAAAAAGAACAAGAAGAAATTAGACGTGAACAAAGACTTATTCAAAAAGAAATAGAAAAAAGAGCAAGATTTGATGAAATTGACAAAAATCTTAAAAGTTCATCAAGTGGATTAGAGAATTTTAATATAGATAAATCAAAAGAAAACTAGATCAAAAAATTCTTTCCTTTTATTTTATTCTAAAGACTATGCTAGATTTAAATAGATCAAGATCTTGAGGTATATGAACAAAGAAAATGCAAGTAAACTCTGGAAAATTATTCAGGAAGCTGGTGATTATTTGGTTGGTCAATTACCTGATCATCCTAATCATCCTAAAGGAAGAAATCCTTATGCTCATGTAGCAATTTGTATAAAAAGTAAATTCAATGCGAGTTATAAAGATATTCCAGATGATAAATACAATGAAGTCTTACAGTATATTGATTTTTTAAAAAAAAATCCTAGCTAATTAAATTAAATTTTTTTATTGTTTAGGAAAATAATCTTTAAATTCACTTTCTCTATAAACATCAGCAGTACAACAATGAAGGCCGCCGCCAAAAGCATAGGCAGCTCTTAAATCTACTGGAATTACTTCCATACCAAGTTTATCGAGTTGCTCTGCTTGATATTTTTCACTTTTTTCAACACAAACTGTCTTTGGATCTAGTACCAAAACATTCATAGAAAGCCAAACAGATGAATAGCAAAGCGGTGGTGGTTCGTTGTGAGCAGGATGTGCAGCATCTATAATTTCCCAGCCATTATTTTCAAATAATTTTCTTTGTTCTTTGGGTAATCTTCTTTGAGGATTATTAATAATCAATCCCTCTTTTATTGGTGTAAAGGTTGCATCTATATGAATTGGGTATGGATCACCAGGAAAGTTTACAGCATGAACTCGATGATCTTTATAATGTCTTTTTAACCAATCAATTCCTTTAAGATTTGTCGTGAAACCATGTTGTACCACTAAGTCTTTACCAAATCTCAACACATCAGCTGCATCAAACAAAGGTTCTTCTTCAGTTGTTACAAAAAATTTATCTTCAGTCCATTTTAATCTTTTTTGAATTCCAATTTTGTCAGATAAATAATCTTTTCTATAATCTGCGTCTGTTAATCTTGGTTTTGGCGCTGACTCATGTCTCATGTTTGGATCTAAATTGTAATATTCTTTAAGAAGCGGACGGTAACAAAGATACTCAAACCATCTACATCTATAACTCATAGTTGCCTCTAAAATTTCATTTCCAACTGTTAATAAAACATCTCTAGGAGGCATGCAGCCAAACATAGTTTCAGATTCCCAATCAGGTGTTGAAGTTTTTTGATTAAAATTTAAAGGTGTCGGTCTATCAACTTTAATACCTCTTTTAACCAAAATATTTGAGAAATCATCAAGTAACTGATTTGCTTTATCTACAGTATCTTTTGTTCTAGGACCAAATTTCCCTCTCATATCTGAGTCTTCAGGAACTTTTGCATCTAAAGCAGGCTCTGGTGCAGGTATACATGTGCCGTCAGCCCTTCCAACAATAACATGTTTTAAAGGATCCCACTCATTCCAGCTATTTACAATCCTTTTTCCTTTTTTCATTTTAACCTTTTATAATATTGTGCTCTGGACCAAATGGAAACTTCGTAATATTTGCTGATCTATCCTTCCCTATTACCAAAATATCATGCTCTCTATACCCTCCTGCACCTGGATTTCCTTCAGGAATAAGTATCATAGGCTCCATTGAAATAACCATATTTTCCTCAAGAACAGTGTCAATATCCTCTCTCAATTCTAGACCCGCTTCCCTTCCATAAAAATGGGACAATACTCCAAATGAATGTCCATACCCAAACGTTCTATACTGCAAATATCCCAACTCAGCAAAAAGTTCATTTAATTCATTACATATGTCAGAACATTTTACTCCAGGTTTTATTAACTCAAGCCCCCTTTTGTGAACCTTCACATTTGCCTCCCATGCTTTTAAAGATTCATCATTTACATTATCTAAAAATAAAGTCCTCTCTAATGCAGTATAATATCCAGAAATCATTGGAAAAGTGTTTAAGGATAAAATATCGCCATTTACTAATTTGCGATTTGTTTTTGGATTATGTGCGCCATCTGTATTGATACCTGATTGAAACCATACCCAAGTATCCATGTATTCAGCATCTGGATATGTTTTGGCTATTTCTTTTTCCATTTTATCTCTTCCAGTTATTGCAATTTCTAGCTCTGTTGCTCCTTGTTTAATATTCTTGACAATTTCTTCTCCACCAATATCAGCAATTCTTGCCCCATTTTTTATAATTTCTATTTCTTCTTTAGATTTTATCATTCTTAACTTCATCAGTTTTTTTGAAATATCTTTAAAAGTAGAGACTGAAAAAATTGATTGAATTTTTTCATTTATTTCTAAAGTAATATGATCATTTTCAATTCCAATATTTTTAGGTATTTTATTCTCATCAATTATTGATGTTATCGCTTTTAAGAAGTTGTCCTTTTTCCAATCAGTATAAATAATATTTTCGCAATGTGATCTCCTCCAGGGCTGACTTGCATCAATATTAGCTGAAATAGTTACAATTTTATTTTCAGTAATGATACATCCGTATGGTCTGCCGAAAGAGCAATAAATAAAACCAGAGTAGTAAGCTATATTATGCATTGAGGTTAAAATAATCATATCAAGATTATCTTTATCCATTATAGTTCTTAATTTATTTAACCTCTGATTATATTCTTCGTTAGAAAAAGGTAGTTTAGCCTTTTCACCATTCTTTAAAGTAAAAAAATCAGGCCTTTCCATAAATTTTATGAATTTAATTTAGAGCTATATATCTCTTATTCCATCTCATTATAAGGCTATAATAAATAATTGAGACAAAAAGAAAGAAGCCTCCCACTATTGTGTTAGTAGATGGAATTTCATTAATCCCAAATAACGGTAACCATACCCAAAAAATTCCTCCAATAACCTCTGTCAGAGATAGTAATGTTAATTCTGCTGCCTGGATTGCTTTAGATCCTATCGAATATAAAATAAGACCTAAACACACTAATACTCCATGGAGAGAAAACATTGCACTATTATAACTAGTTGCAAAAAAAGTTTGTTTATTAACCAAAATCATAATTGTAGCCGTTATAAAACAAAATAAGCCGGCTACAGCGACTGTTGTAAATTTTGGAGTTTCTTTTCTCCATCTTAGAGTGACAGAAAAAATTGAAAATCCTATTGATGATGTGAGTCCAAAAACAAAACCTATTAAAGAATTTTTTTCAGTATTACCAACCGCCATGATTATGATGCCCACAGTTGCAATAAGCATTGATATCCAAACATTTAGAGAAATTTTTTCTTTTAAAAATAAAAAAGCTAATAATGCAGTAAAAAAAGGCATTGCAGCTAAACATAATAAAGTAATTGCTGCAGTGGTATTTGTAATTGAATAAATAAATGAAATCATTGCAATACCAAGACCCATGCCACCAACAACTCCTGATTTACCTACTTTTTTGTAGTTTTTGTAAAAATTTATTCCTTCTTCGAAATATAAATATAAATTTAAAATAATAAAAATAGTTAAACCTCTACCAAAAATATATTGCCAAGGAACCATATGAGGATCATTCATATATCTCACTACTAGAGGGCCAAACGACCAAAGTATCCCTGCAAATAAAACTACCGGTACAGCTATTTTTTCATTTCTTAGTTCAACCATAATCGACTATTTAGATCTAATTGATTAGCACTACAACATAAATTAAATTGTTATACAAAGTATTGGTATTAGTATAATAAATTAATATGAATTTGGATATTCTTAAAATAGCCTCTGATACCAACAATAACAAAAGTATAAAAAACTATACACACCACTCAAAATTGAAAAATTCAATGTGCGGTGATGAGATGCAAATAGATTTGGTTATAAAAAAAAATAAAATTATTGATTTTGGTTATCAAGGTAAGTCCTGTGTTTATTGTCAAGCCTCAGCAAGTTTACTTTCAAAAATTTCAATTAATGAAAATAAATCTAAAATTAATGAATTGTGCGATGATGCAAAATATTATTTTGAGGGAAATGTTGAAAATATTGAGAAAAAATGGAAATCGCTTAATAAAATATTTAATGATAAAAATTTATCTCGTAAAGAATGTATTTTATTGCCTTTTAAAACAATAAAAAAAATAGTATCAAAATGATTTTATGGGTAATTTAAAACAATCTTTTATTGCAGGTTTATTTTCAATTATCACTATAGGTATTTTAACTTTATTAACTTATAAAACTGAATTTGGAATTTTCCTTGTAGCATCTTTTGGATCATCAATGGTTCTATTGTATGGATATCCTGAAAGCCCTTTTGCCCAACCCAAAAATGTTTTTTTTGGGCATCTGGTAACTGCAATTGTAGGAATGTTTTTTTTATATTTAATTCCTTTGCCATTATTTATAATTATACCATTAGCAGTTGGTTTTGGAGTGGGTCTAATGATATTATTTAATGTTACTCATCCACCTGCAGGTGGAAATCCAATTATAGTTATTATGGGCAGTGTCTCACTAGACTATTTGTTAAGTCCAATAATTTCAGGATCAATAATTATTATAGTTTTTGCTATTATAATTAATAAATTTATACTTAAAAAGAGTTATCCAAAAACAAAATAATTTGTTTGCTAGCGACATTAAAATAATGTTAGATGTCTCAAAATAAATTAATGATTGAAAGTAACGCAGGAGAATAAATGAAAATATTATGTGTATTATATGATGATCCAAAAGGAGGAATGCCTAAGTCATATCCACTTAAAGATCTTCCTAAACTAGAAAAATATCCAGACGGGATGACTTTACCTTCTCCAAAAGGAAGAGATTTTAATCCAGGAGAATTATTAGGATGTGTTTCAGGAGAGTTAGGATTAAGAAAATTTTTAGAAAGTAATGGACACGAGTTAGTAGTTACTAATAGTAAAGATGGAGATGGATGTGAGGCAGATAAGCATATCGTTGATGCTGATATAGTAATTTCTCAACCTTTTTTCCCGTATTACTTAACTAAAGAAAGAATTGCTAAAGCTAAAAACTTAAAAATGGCTATTACAGCTGGAATCGGCTCTGATCACGTGGATTTACAAGCAGCTATGGATAACAAAATTGATGTAGTTGAAGTAACTTTTTGTAATTCAAGATCTGTTGCTGAACACATTGTAATGATGATTGTATCAATGGTGAGAGACTATCACAACCAACATAGAATTGTTAATGAAGGTGGATGGAACATAGCAGATGCTGTGCAAAGATCTTATGATGTTGAAGGTATGCACATTGGAACTGTTGCTGCTGGCCGTATCGGTTTAGATGCATTAAGAAAAATGAAACCATTTGATGTACACTTACATTATTTTGATAGACATAAATTACCAGATAGTGTTGAGAAAGAATTAAACTTAACATTTCATGAGTCAGTAGAGTCTATGGTAAAAGTTTGTGATGTCGTGACTATTAACTGTCCTCTCCATCCTGAGACTGAGAACTTATTTGACGATGCAATGATAAGCAAAATGAAAAAAGGTGCTTATATTGTAAACACGGCAAGAGGTAAAATTTGTAATCGTGATGCAATTGCAAAAGCATTGAAGAGTGGTCAACTAAGTGGTTATGCTGGAGACGTTTGGTTTCCACAGCCAGCTCCAAATGATCATGTATGGAGAACAATGCCTAACCATGGTATGACACCTCACACTTCTGGAACTTCTTTGTCAGCTCAAACAAGATATGCTGATGGTGTAAGAGAAATCTTAGAATGTTTCTTTGAAGGAAAAGAAATTAGAAATCAATATCTTATCGTCAAAGATGGACAATTGGCTGGAATGGGTGCTCACTCATATAGTAAAGGATCTGCCACAGGTGGTTCTGAAGAGGCAGCTAAATATAAGAAAAAATAAATCATTCTTTAAATTATTAGAGGTATGCTACTTAAAAGTAGCTACCTTTAATAATCTAGACTCAATTTCCAATTTTTGTATAAATTTTTAGTCATGAGATTTTTATTATTTATATTTTTAAACTTAATAATTGCAAATTCAGTATTGGCATCTGAAAAAAGTAAAGCATATTTTGCTGGTGGTTGTTTCTGGTGTATGGAAGAATCTTTTGAAAAATTAGCAGGTGTTGAGAAAGTAATTTCAGGGTACTCAGGAGGAAAAACTGAAAATCCAACCTATAAAGAAGTTACTTATGGAAATACAGGTCACCTTGAAGTTGTAGAAGTAATTTACGATGCAAGTTTAATATCTTTCGAAGAACTACTTAAAAATTTTTGGCTCAACATAGATCCATTTGATCCTTATGGTCAGTTTTGCGACAAAGGTTATAGCTACAGATCTGCAGCTTTTTATACAAATCAAAAGGAAAAAGATTTAATTGAAAAAGATTTTAAAAGACTAGAAAAAAAATTTAATAAAAAAGTTGTTACTTATATTAGAGAATTTGAAAAATTTTATATAGCTGAAGATCGTCATCAAGATTATTATCAAGTATATTTTTTAAATTATTTAAAATATAAAAAAGCTTGTAGAAGAGAAGAGATTTTAAATAGAATTTGGAAAATGTAGCAATTTATGAAAAATAATATCAATTGGAATTTTGATAACACATATTCCAAATTGCCTGAGCCATTTAGAGAAAAGATAAATCCAGTAAAAGTTAAAAATCCTAAACTGATTTTATTAAATGAGTCTTTGGCCAAGGATCTAAATTTAGATTTTTCTGAGATTAGTCAGTCTGAATTATCAGCAATATTTACGGGAAACGAATTGCCAAAAAATAGTAATTCAATAGCACAAGCTTATGCAGGTCATCAATTTGGCCATTTTACAATGCTTGGTGATGGGAGAGCAGTTTTGATTGGAGAACATGTATCTAAAAATAATCATAGATACGATATTCAATTTAAAGGCTCAGGAAAAACTGCTTTTTCAAGAAATGGAGATGGAAGAGCAGCGTTAGGGCCTATGCTTAGAGAATATTTAATAAGTGAAGCAATGTATGCCTTAAATATTCCGACAACACGAAGTTTAGCAGTCGCAAAAACTGGAGAAAATGTAATTAGAGAGACACAATTAGAAGGTGCTGTACTAACTAGAGTGGCATCAAGTCATATTAGAGTAGGAACTTTTCAGTATATTGCAGCGAGAAATAAAAAAGATGAGTTAGAGACATTATTTGAATATGTCATCAAAAGACATTACCCAGAAATTGAAAATTCAAAAAATAAAGCCTTAGATCTTTTAAAAATTGTTTTAGGTAAACAGATTGATTTAGTAGTCAATTGGATGAGAGTTGGATTTATTCATGGTGTAATGAATACAGATAACATGAGTATAGCTGGTGAGACCATTGACTATGGACCCTGTGCTTTCATGGATATTTATGATCCAAAAACTGTATTTAGTTCAATTGATAAATTAGGTAGATATGCTTATTGCAATCAGCCAGTTATAACAAAATGGAATCTATCAAGATTTGCTGAGTGCTTGATACCTTTGATCGATAAAGACCAAGACACAGCTGTAAAATTAGCAACTGAAATAATCAACACTTTTGAAAAAACATATGAAGAAAAGTGGTTAAATATGATGAGGGCTAAGCTGGGCTTACTCGGTACGGATAAAAAAGATAAATACCTAATATTAGACTTGCTCACTTGGATGCATCAAAATAAAGTTGATTACACAAATACATTTTGTCACTTGATGAACTTTAAAACTCAAGGAGATAATATTTATGAAGGTGCTGATTTTAGCAACTGGAAAAAAAGGTGGCAGGAAAGATCATCAAGTCATGATAATTCAAAGGAAAAGCATAAAAAATTGATGCGAAGTACAAACCCTCTTTTAATTCCAAGAAATCATATAGTTGAAAATACTCTTAGAGATGCAGATCAAGGAAATTTGGAACCTTTGCTTAACTTTTTAAAAATCTTAAATAGCCCCTATACTGATCAAAAAGATATCAGAGAATACCAAATATTATCCAGTTCAAATGAAAATTATCAAACTTTTTGTGGAACTTAAAAATTATTTTTTTGCAATCAAGTTTAAACTTATCAGCTCTCCATCGATGTCCTCATTACTGGTATCATGTGTAAATATTGAGAATTTTTCAACTTTTTCAATTTCATCGAAACCAACATTTTTCAATAAACCACTAAGAAGTTCAAAATCCCACCCAAAATAGTGGAAATCATATTCATCAATTTGACCTCCAAATATCATTCTCATTATCTTAATTTTGGTTTTAGTTTGATTTTTTTTTTCCAAAAATTGTCTAAATAAAACATTCATATTAGGGACTGAAATATAAAATTTTCCACCAGAGGTAAGAATTCTATAGATACCAGATAAAGTTTTTTTTACATCAATGTATTTTACATGCTCAAATACATGGCTGGCATAAACTTCACTTATTGAATTATCTTTGAATTGAGAAAGATCTGATATATCCCCTACAAAATCAACATTATCTCTTTTTTGAATATTTAAAATCTTCCATCCTTCTTTGGCTTCCCAGCCTCCAATATGTAATTTCATAAAATTTTTACTATTTATAAAACATAAGGCTCATGTCTAGCCTGTTTGCCTAAAACTCTTTCGACCGCCATATTTGAAATATCAATTGATTGATAAGCACCCGTCGTAATCAATTCTGTTAATGCTCTACCAATTCCTGGGGCTTGCATTAATCCTCTTCCTGTAAAACCTGTTGCTAAGTAAACATTTTCAAATTTTGGATGTTTTCCAACAACTGCATTGTTATCAAGTCGATTGCAATCATAATATCCAGCCCATCCACCAGTTAATTTTAATTCTTCCATAGCCGGTATTCTATGAGCTAGTGCTGGCCAAACCAGTTCTTCAAAATCATCCCATGCAGGTTCGAGATCTTTAGCATCAAAGACTGATTTTGGTGAACCTGCTAAGTATTCTTTACCTTCAGGTCTCCAATAAACTCCTGTTGTTAGATCTCCTGTTAAAGGCATTTCAGGAATATGCTTTGGACACTTTACTCTGAAAACAGTATGTTTTTGAGGTTCAACAGGTATATCTTCTAAAAGCTCTTTAGTCCAACATCCAGCTGCTGAAATAATTGTCTTAGCATTTATCTCGGAAAGGGATTTAACTTCACCCTTTACAAATTCTGCTCCAAGGTCAATTGCTTTACTTTTCAAAGCACTATGAAACATGAAGGGGTCAATCCATCCCTCACTTTGATTGTCAGTAAAAGTCGCTGTTTCAATTCCCTCACTATTGATATATGGAAAAAACTTTTTTAACTCAGAGCCTTTGATATTTTTTGTTCCTGCATCACAAGCTTTATGATTTTCGAGCGCTTTATATTGTTCATCTGCATGCTCAGGTCCAAACATTAATAAATAACCATTGGTCACCATACTGGCAGTGGGTTTTGGATTTTTTTCAGTTTTTAATAAATCTGGAATTTGAAAAATAAATTCTCTGGCAAATTTTCCTAACAAAATGTTTTCTTTTTGAAAAAATTGTCTTCTAAAGCCACCTAATGACAAAGGAAAAGAAGCAGTTTTATAAGTAGGGTCTTTTTCTATAACTTTAACTTTTCTGCCCTCTTTTGATAAAAAGTAAGCAGTCGCGGCTCCAATTATTCCACCACCAACTATTACAACATCATTCATTAATTTAATATCAGTAAGTTAATATTTAGAAATAATGCATAGCAACACCAAAGTAAATAGGGAATCATTAAATAATAACTCACAAAATTGACACGCTTATATCTAATTAATAAAGTAATTATTAAACCAATTAAGATTACCAAAACGACTAAAGCTAAAAAAATTTGGTGTAATCCAAAAAAAACGATACTCCAAGTTGTATTAAATATAATATGAATAAAATAAATATAAATCGTGTTCATGTCTCTACTTTTACTATGCCAAAAAAACCAAATAGCGACTGTCATCATTAGATATAGCGTAGTCCAAACAGGTGCAAATATCCAATCAGGTGGGTTAAAATCAGATTTGATTAATTGAGAATACCAAGGGTCTTTAAAATTAATTGTGACTAAACTTCCGATAAATGAGGCTGAAAATGTGATAATAAAAAAAAGTATGAATGATAAAAATTTATTTTTCAGCATTAAAGTATTATACATCTTTAAATTATGAATAAAAAAACAATTTGGATAACGGGTGGGAGCACTGGAATTGGCAAAGCTCTTGCAATAAAATTTGCTAATGAAGGATGGAATGTTGCTATTTCAGCCAGACGTGAGAATCTTCTTGATGAGATTGCAGACAATCATGAAAATATAAGTCCATTTCCATTAGATGTGACTGATAAATCAAAATGTAAAGAGGTTTTTGAAAAAATTAAGAATAAATTTGAAAATATAGACATTTGTTTTTTTTCCACTGGCACGTGGAATCCAAAAAAAGAAAGAGATATTGATGTTGAACAAATTGAGGAAGTTTTTAAAATTAATTTTTTTGGGACGTTGAATGCTATCAAAGCAGTTGAAGAATATTTTAAAAAAAAGAAAAGTGGAACAATTACTATCGTCTCCTCAATTGCTGGTTATAGAGGCTTACCAAATTCGACCGGGTACGGACCCTCAAAATCTGCTCTAAATAATTTAGCTGAAAGTTTATATTTTGACTTCAAAAGATCAAATGTTCGTGTTTGTTTAGTTTCACCAGGTTTTATCAAAACTCCAATGACAGATAAAAATGATTTTAAAATGCCCTTTTTAAAGACTACTGAATATGCGGCTGAAAAAATATATGATGGCCTGGTAAATAAAAAAACTTTTGAAATACATTTTCCTAAGTCTTTGACTTTAGTGCTTAAGATATTTAGTTTCTTACCTAGTAAAATATACTTTGCCTTGGTCACTAAAATGACTAAATACCAAAAAAAAAATTAAGCTGATATTTAAGCTTTTTGTTGAGAGCAAACATCTTTAATAACAGGTACATTTGCACAATCTCCACATTTTGTTTTTTGAACAATGCATCCATTATCAAGAACTTTCACATCTACAACTCTATCACATTTTGAGCAAATAGACGTAATTGTAAGTCCGCACTTTTTACAACTATAGTTTTGTGTTTCCATATATTAATCGTAAATATTTTAAACTTGAATGCAAATAAAATTTTAGCGAATGATTACTAGTCTCAAACTTTTTTTGAGAATGATTATCATTAGCTAAAAAAACTCAAAAGAAAAAAAATTATTCTTTTATGAAAACAACTGTGAGCTCCGCAACCTTAATTCCAAATTTAGTCATTGTAGCTCTATTAATTGCTACGCGATCATCCTGTTTGAAAATCCAATCATCAAAAGTAATTTTAATTTCTTTACCTTTCACCGGAACTAATAAAACATACTCAAATTTAAATGCGGGACCATATGAGTATCCTTTAGCTTTTCCAACTACGTCTCCAGCAGTTCCTTCATAATTATTTTCATCTATTTTAGTAATTTGCCATTGTCTAGTTTGTACTTCACCATCATCCCAATTAAATTTTTCATCAAGAATTAATTGTTTACCATCCCACTTGCCATCTAAATCTGCTGAAAATTGTCTAGTAACTTTTCCAGATCTATTCTGAAGAACTCCCCAAGCTTTAACATTGCCTGACAAGTAATTTTCTATAATTAATCTCGGTTCTTTACCTTTAAAATCTTCTGGTTTCATATCGCTATTATTTGAGCAGTTTGTAATTAAGAATAAAGAGATTATCAATAAAATTGATCTTAAGTTTATTATTTTGCTCACAAGCCCCCGTTATTTATTTATTTTGAATTGAAAATTGTATCAGATCAATATTTTTCGATTTAAATCCAGCCTCACAATAAGATAGGTAAAACTCCCACATTCTTTTAAAAGTTAAATCAAAACCTTGTTTTTTAATGAGATCCCATTTTCTATTAAATTCATTTTTCCAAATAGCTAATGTATTTGCATAATGATCAGCATATGAGTCGTAAGACTTAATTGTTAAACCATTGTCTGAAACATATTTGTTTAAGCTATTTTTACTAGGCAAAAATCCTCCTGGAAAAATATATTTTTGAATAAAATCTTGTTTCGTTTTATATCTATCAAATAAACTATCATTTATTGTAATTGCTTGAATAGCTGCCCTACCATCTGTAGAAAGGTTTTTCTTAATAGTTTTAAAATAACTTTCCAAATAATTTTGCCCTACCGCTTCAATCATTTCTATGGACGCTATTGAATTATATTTATTCTTTAAATCTCTATAATCTTTTATTTCGATATTTACTTTTTCATTTAAACCACAATTATGAATTCTTTTTTTTGCATATTCGAATTGTTTTTTTGAAATAGTAATGCAATCTAATTTAACATCATATTTTTTTCCTAAATATTCTGCAAAACCACCCCAGCCACATCCGATTTCTAAAACCCTATCACCATTATTAGGTTTTATTAAATCTATCATTTTTTGATATTTGTTATTTTGTGCATCTGAGAGATCTTTGGTGGTCTCACTAAAAATTCCGCTTGAGTAAGTTAAGGTTTCATCAAGCCATAAAGAAAAAAAATCATTTCCTAAGTCATAATGTTTTGCAATATTTTCCTTACTTCTATTTTTTGTATTTTTTATAAAGATCCCTTTTAAAAAATTTATAATTGGAAAATCGAGTAAACCTGAAAACTTGTATATGATTTTGATGTTTCGAGCTGTTATTTCAATGAGATTGGATAAATTATCAGTTTCAAATTCTCCTCTCATGTAAGACTCAGCAAAACCAATGCTGCCACCCTTTATAAGATTAAAAGAAAAATTTGGTTTTTTAATTTTCAATTTAGCTTTTAAATTATCCTGAGGATTTCCAAATTTAAAAACTTCTCCTTGATAATTTGTAATTTCTAGATATCCAACATTTATTCCGGCTAATATGTTAAAAACCAGTTTGTCTGAAAGTCTATTTAAGGACATTAATTTTCAAAAGATATGTTGTTTCTTATTTTCAATTTTTTTTGGATAAACTTTATTCCTTTGGTCCATAATTTAAACGCTTCAAAATGTATCGCTGCAATAATTTTAAACGTCATTAGGGGATGTTTTAAATAAGATTTAATTAACTCTGAAGTTGTAAAATCTTTTCTTTTCCCATCTTGAGAGGCATATAATATTTTTTCGTTTAATTGATATTGATCAATGATTACTGAGATCTTATCTGCAGGTTTTAAAATTCTAAAAAAATAACTACAATTCATTTCAATGAATGGTGAAACATGAAATTTTTTCTCGCAATTGTGTTGCAATAAATTATCATTTTTTACTTTAAAAACATAAGTGTGTTGCTCACCAAAAGTATTTTTGACTTCATATAATATGGATATCAAATCATTGTTATTATTGTACACATAAAAAACACTTAATGGATTAAAAACATATCCAAAGATTCTTGGGTAACATAAAAGTTTAATTTTAATATTTTCACTACTAATATTATTTTGATTAAGATTTTTTTTAACCCAATCGATTAATTGTGATCCATCTCTATCTCCATGGTCTTTATCAAAAAAACTTACTAAATTAAATTTATTGTATGAAAAAAAACTAATTGTTTTATCTAATTTTTCTAATTCAGAAAGATCAATTAAAAGTGAAAATACCCTGTATTTAAAAAAATGTATCTTTGGTTTAAATCTTTTGTGAATTACAGTGCCATTATATATACAACTAGTCATTAAGGGTTTTGAGCATTTCAATAGATGATTTTATTCCATCTTCATGAAAACCGTAACCAAAATAACTACCACAATAAAGAATATTTCTTTTATTTTGTAAATTTTTAAGCTGACTTTGAAAATTAAGTGCAGATTGATCAAAATATGGATGTGTAAATCTTACTTTTTTTAAAATTTTCTTGTCATCAATTTTAAAAAAAGGATTTAAGGTAAGAAAAATATTTTCATCAAATTTAAGGTTTTGTAATAAATTTAACCAATATGTAATTGAATTTTTTTCTATGTCATCCTTTTTCATTGATGAATTCCATGAACACCAAGCCTTTTTATTTTTTGGCATAGCTTGTTCATCGGTATGAATATAAGCAATATTTTCCTTATACTTATAATTTGAAAGCACATTCTTTTCCTGGTCAGTTGGATTATCAATTATTGATAAAGCTTCATCTGCATGCGTTGCTAAAACAACTTTGTCGTATCCAAAATATTCACTTTCTCCTCCATAATACAAATTTATACCTGTTGTTTTTGTTTTAATTTTTTTGATTGGATAATTTTTGAAATGTTCACCGCTGATTTTTGAAATAATGTTTTGAACATAAGTTCTGCTCCGATTTGATACAGTGTACCATTGGGGTCTATTTTTTAATTTAAACAAACCATGATTTTGAAAAAACTTTAAGAAAAATCTTAACGGCATTTGACTGGCAGCACTTGGTGGCATTGACCATATGGCTGAGACCATCGGTATCAAATGAAAGTTGATAAACTCTTTTGAAAGATTTTCCTTTCTCAAATAATCACCAAGTGTAGTCTCTTGATCAATTTTTTTTATATTATCACATTTTTTATAAAACTTTATTATATCAAAAAACATTTTGAGGAATCTTAGATTAAACAGATTGATCTTATTTGAAAAAATTCCATTTAATCCTCGACCGCAATATTCGAATGAAGATTTTTTAACTGATACAGAAAAAGACATATCGCTTTTTTCAATTGCAATATTATTCTCTTCGAAAAAATTTATTAAATTTGGGTAAGTTGCGTAATTAAATACAATAAAACCTATATCAACTGGAACTTTTTTTGTACCAAACGATAAATCAATAGTATTAGAGTGACCACCGAAACGATCTTCCTTCTCAAAAAGATCTACATGATGTTTTTTTGATAAGTAATATGCAGCGCTTAATCCTGATATGCCTGAGCCGACAACAGCAATCTTCATTAATTTTTAAGCTGCATCTTCTTTAAATTCATCTATGCTTGGACAAGTACAGAATATATTCTTGTCACCATAAACATTATCAACTCTTGCAACTGGAGGCCAAAATTTATTAGCTCTTAAGAATTTTGCTGGATAAGCAGCTTCTGCTCTTGAATATTTATGCGTCCAATCATCAGAAGCTAGTTCGCTGTCCGTATGAGGAGCATTTTTTATTGGATTGTCTACTTTATCAAATTCACCTGATTTAATTTTTTCAATTTCTTCTTTAATCTTAATTAAAGTATCACAAAATCTATCGAGTTCTGACAAACCCTCACTTTCAGTTGGCTCTATCATCATTGTACCAGCTACTGGCCATGACATAGTTGGTGCATGAAACCCATAATCTATTAATCTTTTTGCGATATCTTCTTCGGTTACCCCTGTCTCTGATTTGATATTTCTAATATCAATAATACATTCGTGAGCAACATTTCCATTTGATCCTTTATACAAAATTGGAAAGTGATCTTTGAGTCTATGAGCAATATAATTTGCATTTAATATTGCTACTTCAGTAGCAAGCTTTAACCCTGCTGATCCCATCATTTTAATGTACATCCAAGAGATTGAAAGAATACTTGAACTACCCCAAGGAGCTGCCGAGACTGCTCCAATACCAGATGTTGGTCCACAATCTTTAATAACTGGATGATTGGGTAGATAAACTTGTAAATGTTTTTTACAAGCAATCGGTCCCATGCCTGGTCCTCCCCCACCATGTGGAATACAAAATGTTTTATGTAAATTAATATGACAGACATCTGGACCAAAATTTCCAGGCTTTGCAACTCCAACTAAGGCGTTTAAATTTGCTCCATCCATATAGACTTGTCCACCATGTTTGTGAACTAACTCACAGATATCAGTTATTTTTTCCTCAAATACTCCATGGGTAGATGGATAAGTTACCATTAATGCCCCAAGATTTTCTGAATGTTGTTCAGCTTTTTTCTTTAAATCATCAAAATCAACATTTCCTTCTTTATCACAATTAACAACAACCACCTTCATTCCAACCATTTGTGCACTTGCTGGGTTAGTACCATGTGCTGAACTTGGAATTAAACATATATTACGATTAGCCTCACCCCTATCTAAATGATACTTTCTGATAACCATTAAGCCCGCATACTCACCTTGAGCACCTGCATTAGGTTGCAAAGAAACACCTGAAAAACCAGTTATAGAACGCAACCAATTTTTTAGATCAGTAAATAAATCTCTAAAACCCTCCATTTGTTCAATTGGAACAAACGGATGAGGTTCTGCAAATTCTTTCCATGATATTGGTATCATTTCGGCAGCAGCATTTAATTTCATTGTACAAGAACCAAGTGCAATCATAGTTCTATTCAATGCTATATCTTTATCTTCTAATCTTTTTAAATATCTAAGCATTTCAGTTTCTGAATGATATGAGTTGAAAACTGGATGTTCTAAATATTTTGAAGTTCTTAATAAATTTTTTGGAAGATTAGGTAAACTTACCGATGGATCTTCTTTTTTGATTGATTCTGCTGCATTAAAAATTTTTAATAGTTGATTTACTCTATATACATTTTTTCTCTCATCAAATGAAACAGCAAGCATCTCAGAATTTACTTTTCGAATATTAACTCTCTGATTCAGAGCATTCTTATAAATTTGGTCAGTCTTTTCTTTGGTAATAATTGTTACAGTGTCAAAAAAATTATTCGAATAAAGCTCGTATCCAGATTGTTTTATTTTATCAGCAAAACTTTTTGCTAATTGAGACACTCTTTCTGAAATATTTTTAATTCCATCTGGACCATGATAAATCGCATATGCTGCTGACACAATTGCTAATAAAGCTTGGGCAGTACAAATATTACTCGTCGCCTTATCTCTTCTGATATGTTGCTCTCTAGTTTGTAATGATAATCTATATGCTTTATTACCATGTCTATCAACTGATACACCGACAATTCTTCCAGGCATTGATCTTTTAAACTCATCTTTTGTAGCAAAAAAAGCTGCATGTGGACCTCCATATCCCATTGGAATTCCAAACCTTTGGGAGCTTCCAACTGCAATGTCGGCACCAAGTTCTCTTGGTGTTTTTAATTTTGCTAAAGCCAACAGATCACAAGCTAATACCGCCTTTCCATTTTTTTTGTGAATTTTGCTAATCGCTTCACTTGGGTCTTTAATATCTCCTAAAGTTCCTGGATATTGTAAAATTCCACAAACTAAATCTTCTTTTAGCTGGTCTAAAACTTCATCTTCTTTACCGACTAAAACCTTTAAACCCATAGGTTCAGCTCTTGTTTGAATTACATTTATTGTTTGAGGGTGGCAATCTTCAGAAACAAAAACTAAATTACTATCTTTTTTATTTAATCTGTGACTTAAACCCATGGCTTCTGCTGCTGCTGTACCTTCATCTAATAAAGATGCATTGGCAATATCCATCCCTGTAAAGTCAACAATCATTTGTTGAAAGTTTAATAACATCTCAAGTCTTCCTTGAGCTACCTCAGGCTGATAAGGTGTATAGGAAGTGTACCAACCTGGATTTTCTAATATATTTCTTAAAATTACATAGGGTGTATAGGTTCCATAATAACCCATACCAATAAAATTTGAGTAAACTTGATTTTTTTTCGAAATTGCTCGTAATTTTCTTAACGCCTCGTACTCTGAATTTGAATCACCAATATTAAGTTCACCTTTAAACTTTATTTTTTCTGGAACAGTATTGTCAATCAAATCATCTAGTGATTTATAATTTAATTCTTTTAACATTTTTGATTGGTCTTCTTTTGAAGGACCAATATGTCTTCTTAAAAAATCTTTTTCTGAATTTGGTAACATTATGCGGAAGTCTCCTTTGCAAATTTATCGTAATCGTCTTTGTTCATTAAAGTATCCATTTCTGATGGGTCTTTTATTTTTAGTTTAAAAAACCACGCTGAGTCCTCTGGGTCTTGATTAATCTTTGATGGATCATCTACTATAGCTTGATTGGTATCAACTATTTCACCGCTCACAGGGGTATATACATCGCTAGCAGCTTTCGTTGACTCTACAACACCAGCTGTACCATCTTTCTCTACGCTAGAACCTTTTTCTGGAAGTTCTGCAAAAACTATATCACCTAACATCTCTGTAGCATGTTTTGTGATGCCAATTGTTGCAACATCTCCATCTAATTTAATCCACTCGTGCTCTTTTGAATATTTTACTTCACTCATTAGTTTACCCCTTTGACATAACTTTTTCTATAAAATGGTAAGCTGCAAATACTTGCAGGATGTTTTTTACCTCTGACCTCTAAAAATACTTTAGTATTTTTTTTTGAAAATTCATTTTCCACATAACCCATTGCAACAGGTCCATTAACACTTGGTCCAAATGTACCACTTGTGATTTCTCCAATATGAACATCTGATTGATTAAATATTTTTGTTTTTTCTCTAGCAATAATTCTGCCCTCAGGTTTAATTCCAACTCTTATTTTACTGACACCATCATTTAATTGTTTAATAATTATGTCAGAGCCAATAAAATCTCCCTTTGAAATTCTTTCTTTTGAAATAGCCCACTTTAAATTTGCTTCCACTGGAGTTTTGTCTTTATCAAGATCATGACCATAAAGACATAAACCTGCTTCCAATCTTAATGTATCTCTTGCTCCAAGACCTATCAATTTAGATCCTTTATTGATTAATTCTCTAGTTAATTGGTCGACAAAATCATTTGCGATTGATATCTCAAAACCGTCTTCACCTGTGTAACCAGATCGCGTAATATAAACTTTCTGATTTTCAAATGTAAACCAGTTTCCAGACATAAAATTTAGATCTTTCACACCATTAATAACACCATTAAGAATTTCTGATGATTTTGGACCCTGAATGGCAATTAGAGATCTATTTTCATCCAGAACCATTTTGTACTTATCCTCAAGAAGTTCTTTTAAAATTTTAAAGTCATTATCTTTACATGCTGCATTGAGAATTATCAAAAAGCCTTCTTTTGTTTTTGTGATAATTAAATCATCATGTATCCCAGCATCTTTGTCCATTAAGAAGCTGTATTTTGAATGATTTAATTTCAAATTTTTAAGATCTAAAGGAAAAATTTTTTCTAAATCTTTGATTAAGTCTTCTCCACCATAAATAAATAGCTGACCCATATGGGAAACATCGAAGATACCTGAGTGATTTCTTGTGAATTTGTGTTCTTCTACAATACCTTCCGAATATTGTATTGGCATTTGATAGCCTGCAAATTCAACGAATTTTGCATTACAATCTTGATGTAATTGGTACAGCGATGTTTTTTTTGTTTCCATATTAACTCTTTGTACCCATCTGTATATTTGCCTGAGAGTTTTGCTCCTTCGGCGAGAATTAAATCTCTTTCCAGAGTTAATATGTTACGGTCCTTTTTGCCTGAGAGATTCCTGGGTGGTTGCTCCTTCGGCGCTACGATAATCTGTAGTCTCTCCCGTTGCAGGATACTCTTACATGTGTGGAAAAAAGTCAATCAGAAACAATTTTTTTTTGTTTACTTAAAAGCGAGTAAAATTGTAATAAAACCGCAGAAAGTATGATTGCACCACCAATTAATCCAAATACAGAGGGTCTTTCACTTACAAAAAGGAATGCCCATATCGGTCCTAGGACAGATTCGGATAACATTATGATTCCTACCATTGCAGACGGTGTTGTTCTTGCACCGATAGTTATAAATATAAAACCAAAACCAACTTGAAAAAAACCTGCGAGAAAACCCAAAAAGATATCATGAGGAGAAATCATGATTTTAGTGGAAAGCAAAAAACCAATTAGACATGAACTCACACCAGAAACGAACTGGGCTGGCACCATATCCACAGAGGGAAATTTTCTCACAATCATTATTAAAATTGCAAAAGTAATTGGCATTGTAAAAGCTGCAAGGTTTCCAGATAGTTCTCCAGGAGATAATGAATTGCCAACCATTAATAAGACACCTGTCATCGCCAGACAGATTGAAAACAAAGTAATTAAATTTATTTTTTCCTTAAGGAAAAAATACCCAAATATTGCAAGAAATAGTATTTGAAGTGAAATGATAAAATTAGTATTAGCAACAGTGGTGTTGTACATAGCAAACACATATCCACAAAAACCAAAAGATAAAATAATTCCACCAAACAATCCTGGTAATCCAGATTTATAAAATGACTCAATTGTTTTTCCTCTATAACTTAAAATTAAGAAAGCTAGAATTGTTAAAGAAAAAAATAAGGATCTCCAAAATAGAATTTGCCATAATGTAGCTCCCTCAAAAGATTTTACAATTAATCCACCAAAACTTAAACTTAATGCACCTAAAAAAATTAATAATGGTCCAGGTAAGTTTCTTATAAAAGTCATTAAATTTGTGAAATTAAATTTTGTGTCTCCAAGTCATATAGTTTAAATAATGTTTCTGCATCAGCTAATTCGACTTTTTTAAATTTAATCTTTGAACCTGGGGTTAATTGAACCAACTTGTCATAATCTGCACTGATAACAACTCCTATTTTAGGATAACCTCCAATAGTGCCATGATCTGAAAGCATAATTATTGGATTTCCATCTGCTGGTACTTGAATAACACCTTTTAATAAACCTTCTGATTTAATATTGGTATCAACAATATTTTCTATTTTTGGTCCCTCTAGCCTCATACCCATACGATCTGATAATTTTGATATTACAAATTCTTTCTCAAAAAAAATCTTTTTTCCTTCGTTAGAAAAATAGTCAAAATTTGTTCCTTGGATAACTCTGATATTTTCAATTTTTGTATTAATGTAATTTAATTTTTTATCACTTAAATTTTTATTGATATTTAAAATATAAATCTTTTGTCCATCTTCTATTTTTTTTCCATTATTTGCACCAATATTTGCTTTTGTGTTAACAGAGCAACTTGACCATTGATAATTAACATCAAATTCACCACTTACTGCTAAATATCCATAAACAGATTTATTAGTGCTTATAATATCTAATTCATCACCATTTTCTAAAGTGAAAGATTGATAACATTTTCCTTCGAAAGTATTGTTTTTTTTTCTAATTATAAATTTTACATCTCCCGTGATTGCAAAATTAATATTTTCACCAAAATACTTTAACAAAGGACCTTGATAAGCAAATTCAATTATTGGAAAATTTACTTCATTACCAACAAGTTTGTTAGAAATTTGAAAATTTCTATTATCCATTGCTCCACTAAATGGAATACCAATATGATAAAGATTGCCTCTACCCTGATCTTGAAATGTTGTGTTAATTCCAGCTCTTTTTATTTCAAAATAATTTTTATTCATTGATATTGTAATATTGTTCTTTAGTAATTTGCTCAAAAGTAACTACATCACCTGGATTAATTAAATTTGGATTATTCTCATTAGTGCTATCAAAAATAACTTGTGGTGTATTTCCAATGATATTCCATCCACCAGGACTCTCAAATGTATAAATATTTGCAAATTGTTCTGTTAATCCAACTGAACCCTTAGGTACTTTTACTCTTGGTGTCTCCAAACGCTTTGCCTGCAGCTCATTTTCTAAATCACCCAGAAAAGGCATACCTGCAATAAAACCAGTCATGTAACAAAAGAATTCCTTACCAAAAAATTTCTCATAAATTTTATCACGAGTTATTTGTAACTTTTCCTCTAATCTTTTTATATCTAACGAAAAATTTTCATCACAACAAACAGGTATCTTAATTCTATTTGTCTCTAATTCATCATCATTAGTAATATTTAAATTTTCGATTAATTTTTTGATCGTTTGAAAATTTTTTTTTCGTAGATCGAATGAAATAATTAATTTATTATATGAGGGAGTTAAGTTATTGATCCCATCAATATTTTCTTTTTGAATACTTTTAAAATATCGTATTACTTTACTATTTATTTCTTTGTTTACCTCAGACCCGAAATCACAATACAAAGCTGCGTCACCAAGATTTGATATATTTTTAATCATGCCATGTTATACTTACAAATTATGAGTATGGAAATTAATATAAATTGTGATTTAGGTGAAAAATCAAAACATCACTCAAATAAGTATGATCCAGATTTATTAGAAATCGTAAATTCAGCCAATGTTGCTTGTGGCTATCACGCTGGAGATGAGCAAACTATGAATCAAGTAGTAAAAATTTCGAAAAAAAATGGAGTGAGTATTGGTGCACATCCTTCTTTTAACGATCCGGAAAATTTTGGTAGAGAAAGAATGAATCTTTCTGAAAGTGAAATAAAAAAACTTATAATTGATCAATATGAAATTCTTCAAAAAATAGCTTCTTCTCATGGAGAAAGTGTATCTCATGTAAAACCTCATGGGGCCTTAAATAATATGGCATGTGAGGATATTGAGTTAGCTACAATTTTAGCCAAAACTATTAAGGATATTAATAAAGACATAATATATCTCGTACCTACTGGATCGAAAATGCAAGAAGCAGCAAAGAAATTAGATATGAAGTTCGCTTGTGAAATATTTGCTGACAGAAATTATGAAGATGATGGCAATCTTGTATCGAGAAAGAAATCTCATGCATTAATAACTGATCCTGAGCTAGCAAAAAAACATGTATTAAAGATGGTGCAAACTCAGTCGCTTAATTGTCACAGCGGGAAGCAAATACCTTGTGAAATCGACTCTGTTTGTATACATGGTGACAATCTAAGCTCATTAGCAACAGCTAAGTCGATAAGAGAAAACTTAGTTGAAAATGGCTTAGAGTTAAAAACTTTAAACAAAATGAAAAAATTTATTTAATATGAAAAAAATTATCTTATCCTTATCTGTCATCTTCTTTATCACAACAAATGTTTTTGCAGCTGGTTCGTCTTCAAGCGGATCAAGTGAAAAAAAAACAAATTATGATAAAGCTGTATTACTTGTAAAAAGCGCAAAAAAATATGAAAAAAATGGAAAGACTGAGAAAGCAAAAAAAGTTTATGCAAAAGCGCAAAAGCTTTTAATCAAATCAAATGAAAAAAAACCTGGTAAAGCTGATACTCTAAACTATTTAGGTTTCACAACTAGAAAGCTAGGTGATTTTGAGAATGGTGAAAAATATTACCTTCAAGGTTTAGCTGTTGATCCGAAACACAAAGGTATCAATGAGTATCTTGGTGAGTTGTATGTAGCAACAAACAGACATAATCTTGCAGTTGAAAGGCTCGGAGTTTTAGAGGGTTGTAATTGTGAAGAATATGATCAGCTAAAAGCTGTTATAGCTGGCGAAAAATCAAAATACTAATTTATATTTTTAATCATTTGCTCCGGCATCCATAAAGCTATTTCTGGAAAAATTACTACTAATATAACTGCGAGTACCATCAATAAGAATAATGGAAATGCACTCCTTGCAATATACCCCATATCTTTTTTTGCCATACCTTGAAGTACAAATAAATTAAAACCAACAGGTGGCGTGATTTGTGCCATCTCAACAACAATGACTAAAAAAATACCAAACCAAATCATATCAAAACCTGCTTGTCTAATCATGGGCTCAATAATTGCCATTGTTAAAACAACTGCTGAAATACCATCAAGAAACATTCCTAAAATTATATAAAAGATCATTAAAACAAATATCAAAACATATG
>QCDD01000005.1 GCA_003281045.1 Pelagibacteraceae bacterium AG-349-L23
ATTTTTAAGAAATATTGTGATCAAAAAAATGAAATAAAAAGCAAAAAAGATAAAAAACTTTTAAATTAAAAGAAACACCAAACAAATCATTTGAACAAAATTAATTACTACTGAGATAAAGTGTGAATATTTGAATTTTTTATCCTGTTTTTCATCTCTGTATTTATTAATTAACGGCATTAATAAATAGTTTGATATAGCAAATAAAATTGTGATTATTAAGATTAAATAAAAATCAACACCTAATTTACTTAAAAATAAAAAAAGTAGTAGAACAATAAAGCTAATCGCTAAATTAACATTATAATAAAAAGGAAATATTCTTCTTATAAACTTTCGAGCATTATCTTCATCTAGAGTAGTAAATACCACTGGAGCAATCACAAACGAAAAAAATAACATTATTCCTAAAATCATTGCTATTAAATAAATACTAACTTGTTCAATCATAATTTAATTTTCAATTGAATTTCCTTCCTTCATTAATATTGATCTTCCATCATGAACATTATTAAATCTTTTAATCTCTATCATAAACTTTTTCTCTCCAAATAGATCTTTTTTCCTCAAGGTGGATATTCTCATCTTTTTTCTTTGTGTGCCTGATATTCGTTTCAAATGATAAAGAAGAAGGAGGTAGCTGATAATTTTTATATATAAAATTTAATATAGACGAATAAGACGGATAAAAATCTTTTTTTTCATCAAAATTACTAAATTTCTTGTATTTTCTTGAAAATAAACCATTGCCATCATCATAAAATCTTTCTGTGGTTAAACCATATTTTTCATAAGGATAATAATTTAAATCATCTTTATTTATATGATTTACCCAACTGGCATAAGTCCAATATTCGCCAAAGGAACCATATATATTTGTAGCTTTTATTATTAATTCAATCCAATTTTGATCTGATTTGAAGTGATCTTTAAATTTTAACTTAAGACTTTTTAAATACTTTTTTTTAAAAACCATATGATGTGAAGTAAATGTTCCTCTGATGTCCTCAACAGGATTTATTTCCAATACATTGATAATTAAATTTTTCCATGAATTTAAAACATCCTGGTTTCCATATGATTTATCTTGAAGTAAAGCAAACTTCTCATTATTTTCATCAATGATCGGCCATGATTTTACTGGTAACAAATCTGCATCCCATACTAAAAAAACATCCTCTAATTCATCTATAACATCACTAGCTCCTAATTTAATAATCTGTTGATACAACCAACCAGGGGAATAATTGGGTTTATTTTGAGTAATTTGAGAAACGATATCTTTTTTTGTTAAACCATATTTATTTAAAAAAAAATTATCCTCTTCCAGCAATGTTAAATTTTCAATATCCCAAGAATTAGATTTATCTTTAAAAATTTTTATCTCATGATCAGAAGTTACGACATAAATTTGTTTTGGTTTATATTTTTGGGAAATTCCCTCGAGAACTGATCTTGTACTCCAATTCACATGGTGAATTGGAATCACAAATTGGTACATTTTATTAATTTAATTTTGCTTCTTTTAATATATTTTCATCTGCTTTAAAAACAGTGACTGGATCTTCAAGGCCTGCATCTGAACAAAGAGGTTCAACACCCAATCCTTTTCTAGGATATTTTGAAACTACTTGTTTAAATTCTTGTATGATTTCTTTTAATTCAGGTTTTGTTAAATCATTAATATATTTACATTTTCCGATAGCAATTGGAACTGGAATAGCTAGGTTACCACCTCTTTTTTGAAGAATTTTATCAAAACCTTCATTCATGCATTTTTCATCTAACAATATATCATGCCATAAACTTAATTCGTATTCGCTAAATAATTTCAAAATTCTATGTAAATCTTTTTCACTTAACCAGCCTCTTTTGTAAGACATAAAAGAACTTAAGGTCATTTCAACACTTATAGCATGACCATGTAGTAATCCTGCTTTAAGTTCAAAGTTTGCACTTAATCCATGGCCAAATGCATGATCTCTGATGCTGTGAACTTCGTGTAAATTATCATATTCACTCTCAACATAGCTTTTTAAAGACAATCCGATAATTTTTTTTGATTTAGATACTATTTCATTTTGAGAACTGCAATTTATTGTACCAAAATGAGTTTTCATCAAATCAAGCCCTGTGTCCTCAAGTAAAATAAACAATTCTTTGTCTCTAATTACTGCCATCTTATGAATTTCGGCAATCCCATGCCTAACCCAAGAAGTTCTCAAGCTTTTAAAAAATGATCGATCAGATATATTTAGCACTGGTGCATGAAAAGATCCTAAAAGGTTTTTAAATCCACCAGCGTCACAACACGATCTTGGACTAGGTCCACTATCTATTGCGCTGACAACTGATGTTGATAACATTATATAAGGAGTGCTTCTATGATAAATAGATGCAGCAAAAGCTCCTATGTCTCCTATAACTCCTCCACCAATTATCAAAATAGGTTCATTTCTGTTTACACCTAATTTTCTAAAATCCTCAACTATTTTTTCCACATTTTTTATATGTTTATCAACCTCCATAGCTCTATAAACCAATTTCTCTAATATAATAGAATGATGATTAAAATAATTTTCAATTGCTAGTCCATAATTATCCTCAATATTTTGATCTATTAAACAAACACATCTTCCAAATGATTTATAGTTATCTCTTAAAAGAGGATTGTTGATATTAAGCGTGTCCTCTTCAACCTTAATTGATGTAAATGTGTTTAAGTTCATTGTTGCTTCTATTTGTTGATAATCTTTTGAGCTAACAACATGTCCATTAGAATTTCTATAACTGGAAGTTGGATACAAAGCTAAGGGATTTTTCTGCTCATAATCTAAAATAAGCTGTTTATAAAAAGCATGTTTGGAGCTGTTAAGTAAATTTGAGATTAATTTAGAGTTTCCAAACTCTGTATCACTGATACTTGAAGATAAAAAATTTAGGTTTTTTGATAAATCTTTATTAAAGGGTAAAACTAAATGTGAAAGTTCAAGAAAAAATCTTTCAGTTGTTAAATTTAGAGAAGTTTTTAAAATTCTCAAATGAGGTAGTGAGGAAATAGCATTTAGTTTTGAAAATTCATTTGCTATTTTTACATCATAGGGATTTATTTCTGTAAGATTTATCAATAAATTTTCAAAATGATTATTATTTACAAAATTTTCTATTAAATCTTTATTAATTGCAAAATTTTTTTTACCTAAAATAAAATATTCTGAAAATTTTTTAATCAAATTTAAAGTCATAAATTTTATTTAGAATGCACAAAATATTAGTCAAACTGCACTATGTCTCACATTTATATTTCTCAACTCACAAATTCATCTTCTACTAGAAATTATTAATAATAAATAATATTTCAATTGAATAATATTACTCTTTTACGCTGCCAGCAGTTAGACCACTGACCAAATATTTTTCAAAATATATGAAAATTAAAAGTACAGGCACTGTGACTATGACTGAACCTGCCATTAAGTATTGACGCGGTGTTTCTGCATCTCCGCTAAGATATTGAATAGCTCTTGATAAAGTAAAGGATTTAGGACTATCTAAAAACATCAATGAAAAAAGGAATTCATTCCAAGCAATCATAAAGACATAGAGTGCAACAGATGCAATAGCTGGCAAACTTAAAGGAATTATAATCTTTAAAATTATACCAAACCAATTTTGACCATCCATGATACCAGCATCTTCAATTTCTTTTGGAATACTTTTGAAATATCCTTGCAGCATATAAATAGCAACTGGCAAGGTAGTTGCAGTATAAACAATCAATAAACCAAAGATTGAGTTTCTTAATCCAAGTTGACTAAACACAGTATATAAAGGGATCACTAGAACAATAGCTGGAAACATATAAATAATTAAGATCGAGGTAGATAAAAAGTTTTTGCCAAAAAAG
The DNA here is from genome assembly GCA_003281045.1 of Pelagibacteraceae bacterium AG-349-L23. Taxonomy (GTDB): domain Bacteria; phylum Pseudomonadota; class Alphaproteobacteria; order Pelagibacterales; family Pelagibacteraceae; genus Pelagibacter. The sequence continues at coordinate 3,908 of QCDD01000005.1, forward strand.
TTTAATCTAGCAACAGCATAAGCTGCAGGGATTGCAAATAATAACGTGACAATAACAGTTCCGATAGAAACTGCTGAACTTATTAAGATATACCTACCAAAATTATAAGTTTCAAAGATAACAAAATAAGACTTAAACAACTCAGTTAAGCTTTTGGTAAAATCTAAACTAAAATTTAAAGGATTAACTAATAAAGCGATCTGAGTTTTAAAACTGGTAACTAGCATAATGTAAAATGGAAATAGGATTACAAATGCAAAGAAAACAATGCCAAATAAGGTAATAAAATCAAAAATAATTTTTTCAGATATGAAATCTTCCTTTAAAGATTGCATGCTATATTTTTTGAGTTTGTTCGTAAAAAATAAAGTAATTAAGAAAACTCCAAATATATACCAATATGGAGATGCCTCATTTAAGTAAAAATATGAAATTGAAAATATAAAAGATAACAAAAGAATCTTTATTAAGTGGTTAAGTTTATTACCGATTAAGACAAATGTTAAAGATAATAATATACCAATTAAGAATACAGGTGTGATGTTTAAATTAGTAAAACTTAAACCTTGGAGCGTAGCCATGATTTTCCAAATTGATAAAATACATGTAAGAAAAAAAGATGAAATGATTAAAAATATTGCAAGAGACTTAAACTTCATTAGCCCTCTTTCCAATTAATCTAAAATAAATAACCATGAAACTAAGAAGTAACATCACAATGACTATTGAAACAGCAGAGCCCATTCCAAGATCTGAAACTGCAAATCCTTGTTGATAAACATTGATAGGTAAAGTTCTTGTGCCTGATGCCCCACCCGTTAATAAAAAGATATCTTCAAATTTATTAAAGTTCCAAATAAACCTAATCATAAATAAAATTGAGATAATCGCTGTAATTTGAGGCAGTGTAATATGGATAAATTTTTGAATCGGGCTTGCTCCATCCACCTCCGCTGCTTCATACAAACTTTGTGGTATTGCCTGCAATCTTGCTAGAATAAAAAGAAAAGCGAGTGGAAAATAGCGCCAAATTTCAAAAAAGATAACTGTGGTTAAAGCCAACCTTAATTTAAATTCAAATCCTAAAATACTCATGGTTATGTATTTTTGGCCTAATAAATTTATTGGTTGTTCAATGATGTTAAAATTCACCAATAATGCGTTTAAAGTTCCACTATTTGGATCCAACAATAAAGTCCAAGTATAAGCTAAAGCAACTACAGGGCCTACATATGGAAAAAGTAAAATACCTCGCATATATGTTCGGCCTTGAATATTTTGATTAACTAATTGTGCTGCTAAAATTCCAAAGATAATTGCCCCAACTGTACCAAAAAAAGTGAAGTAAAATGTCGTTAAAAGTAATTCAACAAAATTATTTTCATAAAAAACTTTTTTAAAATTTTCTAAAGTAAAATTTGTAGTGAGTAACGGGTTATCTGCTTTCCCACTTAAAATTGGTTTTTGAGATTTAATTATTTTTTTGTCAATTATTTCACCATTGATATTCTGTATAGTTATCTCAAAATTTTCCCTATATTTTGCCTGCCAATTTCCAAAATCACAAACAACTTTTTTAGATTGAAAATTACATCTAGAATCAAGATTGACTGGTGAAACATTTGTTGGAAATTTATCTTGAAACTGAACATTTCTTATTTCTTGAATTAAAGAACTGTTTCTTAATTTATAAACAATTTTTAATTCTGATTGATTTTCTGAAATTGATTTAACAATTTTCTTTGCTCGAGGTTCTGGGATTCTAATATCTTTTAATTCAATATCTTTGAAACTGATCCAAACATTAGCAAATATGGGAAATAATACGATGGCAAAAACTAATAGGACTGCAGGTAAAACTAAAGTGTAAGCAGTTCTTTTTTCTAATTTTGATAATGAATCACTCATAATAAAAAGCGGATAATAAAATATTATCCGCTCTTTATAAATTTATTATTTAAAACTTAGCTAATTCAGCGTTAATTTTCTTAACCGCTTCATCAACTGAGATTTGATCATCAATATATTCTCTAGTGATTCTATTTAAGAATTGAGAATTGATAATTTTTGATGCTCGAGATAGTTCACCTTCTTTAACACCCCATCTGTTTGCAGTATCTAAACCTGCAACGATGTTATCAATAACATCTGCAGAATAAAGATCTGTTAAAGGAGCTTTTCTATCAACACCTACTGGTAATTTACTCCAAGCTTTAGTGTAAGCACTAGGATCACTCTTATTTCCTCTTCTTACTGGAAATTTTCCTTCAGGAGCTATTCCTAATGTCGCTGTATAACCTTCACTCATAGAGTACTCGATGAATTTTTTAGCTTCATCAGTATCTGCATCGGCAGTAATACCAAAGTATCTTACATCAGCCCAAGCAGCACCTTTTTTATTGTTCGGTCCACTAAAATTAGTAATGAAACCAGTTTTAGAAGCTAACTCTGGTGATGTTGGATCACTATTTATTGTTGGTGGAGCAGAGTCTCTTAAACCTGCTAACTCATCCATAATAAATGGTGACCAAATAATCATTGGTGTTTTGCCAGCAAAGTATAAAGCTCTTGATTGTTTCCAGAATAATTCTCCTGGAGGGCTTGCTTTCGCAATTACTTTATAAAATTCTAAAGAATTCTTTAAAGCTTTCCCTTGCTTTTTAGTTCCACCTTTTTTAACAAAATTAACTCCATTAGCTAAAAGTACATGTTCAAGTACTTGGCTCATAAAGTTTTCATCTGTTTTTGTGGCAGCTACAAAGCCAAACATGTCATTGCTTGATAATGCATTCACTGCTTTTACAATGTTTGCATATGAAGTTGGTGGCTCTAAACCAGCTGCAGCAAATAGATCTTTTCTATAAACGACCATTTGTGTCCAGCCATCAACTGGTACAGCTGCAATTTTTCCACCCTTCTTAGCCATATTTAATGCACCCGGTGCAAATGTTTTCTTACCTAACGACTTAACTACAGCGTTATTTGCATCAACATCTAATATGCCTGCCTCAGCCCATGGTAAAACATATTGAAGAGTGTGATAAATCACATCTGGAAGATCTCCAGCAGCTGCTGCAGCAGTAGCTCTGGTACCAAGATCTTTTTCTTCAATGGGTATGACTTCAACTTTGATGCCAGTTTTAGCTTCGAACGCTTTAGCCATCTCCTCTTGTTTTGCCATTCTTGCAGGTTGGACCTCTGTCGTCCAAAATTTAATATCCGCAAAACTAGTATTAGTAATTAGAAATACTAGAGCAAATATATTAATTATGATTTTTTTAATCATACATTCCCCCTCTTATATTGTTCCTCTCTGGTATTTAGTTTTCTCTGATGTTCGCGATTTTTTCATTGCGATAAATCTAGCAGTGTAATAAATTTTTAACAACATTTAATGGTTAGTTAAAATCCCTTTAAATCAAATAAATGTCAAAAATTGTTATTAAAAATCTCGAAAAATCTTTTGGCGAAAATAAAGTTATCAACAATTTTAATATAGACATAAAGGATGGGGAGTTCATAGTTTTAGTGGGTCCTTCAGGTTGTGGAAAATCAACTTTATTAAGAATGGTCTCTGGACTAGAAAGTATCGATCAAGGGGAAATCTTTTTAGATACAAAGTTAATTAATAACTTAATTCCTTCTAAACGTGAAATTGCAATGGTCTTTCAATCTTACGCTTTATATCCACACATGAATGTTTTTGAAAATATGTCATTTGGTCTAAAGATGGAAAAAATTTCTAAAAATGAAATTACTGAAAAAGTTAATCACGCAGCTGCTACACTTCAAATAGAGGATTTACTAGAGAGAAAACCTAAACAACTTTCGGGTGGACAAAGACAAAGGGTTGCAATTGGTAGAGCAATAACAAGAAATCCTAAAGTGTTTTTATTTGATGAACCATTATCTAATCTAGATGCAGCTTTAAGATCTGAAATGAGAGTTGAAATTTCTAAATTACACAAAAAATTAAAAACAAATATTATTTATGTAACACACGATCAAATAGAGGCGATGACATTAGCTGATAGAATTGTAGTTCTTAATAAAGGAATTATCGAACAATTTGGAACACCAAATGAAATTTATAATGATCCCAATAATATCTTTGTTGCAGAATTTATTGGTTCCCCGAAAATGAATATTATTAAAATTAATAAAGAACAAATTATCAATTCAAACAATATAGAATTGTTTAAGAATAAAATAACTTTTGAAAATGTAGATTTCAAAGATGAGATTTATTTAGGTATTAGACCTGAAGATATCAGTATAAAAGATGATTGTGAAATTAAGTTAGAAGTTAAAGTAGATCTTATTGAAAATTTAGGCTTCGAAAAAATTATCTATGCTAAATTATCAGACAACCAAATTATAATTAAATCATCAGAAGATATAAACGATCAGCCACTTAAAATATCATTTTCTAAAAATAAGGTTTTATTTTTTGATAAAAATAAAAACAGGATAAGATAAATTTCTTTGAGTAAAAAATTTTCAATAATTATATTTACTGATTTAGATGGTTCATTATTACACAGAGATAATTTCAAATTTGATGCAATAAAAGATTATGTAAAAAGTCTTATTAATGAGGGGATTATTATTATTCCTAATACTAGTAAAACTGAAAAAGAGATAGAGGTATTCATATCTGAACTTGGATCAGATCTTCCTTATATATCTGAAAATGGATCTTCAATTCATGGGTTGAATTTAATTAATAGTAATTTTCCAAACAAAATAGTTCTAAGTAGAGATAAACAGGAATTAATCAAAGTTTTTGATTCTAAAGTTCCTGAAAATCTAAAAGCTAAATGTAAATTTATTTCAAAAATGAATTCAAAAGAACAAACCAATATTTTTGGTCTTCAAGAAAATAATTTAAAAAATGCTTTAAATCGGAAATATACAATTCCCTTTTTATTTGAGGGTGACAAAAAAGAAAAAAATAAATTATTCAATATTTTAAAGTCTTCTTCATTAACTATGCAAGAAGGTGGTCGTGTTCTAAATTTAGGTGATAAAACAGATAAAGTTAAATCAATGAATCAAGTTCTTAAAATTTATAAAAAAGTAGAAAGTAAAATTAAGGTCATAGCTGTAGGAGATAATTTCAATGATTTAGATATGTTGAGAAATTGTGATATTCCATGTTTAGTCTTTAATGATCAATTTAAACAGGATCAAATAAACATAGATAATTTAATAGTTTCGAACAAGCCATCACCTGAGGGCTGGGCTGATGTGATTAAAACGGCACTAGTTAAACTAGCCTATTAAGATTAAAAACCCGGCATGAGTGATTTTTCTCAAAATGGAGTAGTCTCAACTTTGCACGACTTTAAAACAAAGTCCACATCAGTAATTGAAAGTGAGCTATCAAAATTTTCAAAACAAAGAAAAATGGAATTAATTTTACCATGTCTTTATTCTGAATTAGAGGGAACGGCTTTACCAAAAATAGTAGAGGAAATAAGTAAAACAAAATATTTAGATCACATAATTATCGGATTAGATAAAGCAAATGAAGCACAAGCAAAAAAAGCTTGGAAATTTTTTAAGAAATTAAAATCACCCTTTTCAATTCTGTGGAATGACGGTCCAGGTTTAAAAAAATTAGATCATGAATTAAAAAAAAATAACCTTGCTCCAAGTGAGCTCGGTAAAGGAAGAAATGTTTGGTATTGTATAGGTATGTGTATAGCAAGAGATAGTGCGCGATCAGTTGCTTTACATGATTGTGATATTAAAACTTATGATAGAAGAATGCTTGCGAAGTTATTTTATCCAGTAGTAAATCCACTTTTCAACTTTGAATTTTGCAAAGGTTATTATCCAAGAGTAGCAAATGAAAAAATGAATGGCAGAGTTGCAAGATTATTAGTTTTTCCGTTACTAACAGCACTAGAAAAAACTATTGGTAAAAGTGATTATTTAGACTTTATGAAGTCATTTAAATATCCTTTGGCGGGTGAGTTTTCATTTAGGCGAAATGTCTTGCCTGAATTAAGAATTTCCTCAGACTGGGGAATAGAAGTTGGAATTTTATCTGAAATGCAAAGAAGTTTTTCTCCTCAAAATATATGCCAGGTGGATTTAGCAGATACTTATGATCATAAACACCAAGTACTATCAATTGATGATGAAACAAAAGGACTATCAAGAATGTCTATCGATATCATTAAAACATTTATCAAAAAACTTGCAACTCAAGGTAATACTTTTAGTAGGGAAAAGTTTAGATCATTAAAAGCAACTTACTATAGATCTGCCTTAGATTTAATTGATATATATAGAAATGATGCCGTAATGAATGGCCTAAAATTTGATTCTCATACGGAAGAAAAAGCAGTCGAATTATTTGCGATAAACATAATGAAAGCTGGAGAAGCCTTTATTCTAAATCCGATGGATACTCCATTTATACCCACATGGAGCAGAGTAAAAAGCGCTATACCAGATTTTCTTGGAAGACTTGAAAAAGTAGTTAATGATGATAATAAAAAATATTATTAATGTTAACTCAAAAAGATCAGAAAACTATAAGATCTAAATTAGACAATATTTACAAAATATTCTTATCGAAAAAAGATATTGATTATTTTGAAAATGAAATTGTTCAAATCATTAAACAATTTAACAAAAAAAATCCAAAAAAGAAAAAAAGTATCTCCGAAAAAACTACTTTAGTTATTTGTTATGGTGACAGCGTTTATTCAGAAAAAAATAAATCAATTAGAGTATTTAAAAACTTCTTTCAAAAAAGATTGGGTAAAAATTTTAACATTGTTCACTTTCTACCATTCTATCCCTCAAGCAGCGATAGTGGTTTTGCAGTAAAAGATCATTACAAAATAGATAGCAAACTTGGAAATTGGTTTGATATAAAAAGTTTTTCAAAAAAAAGTGATATCATGGCAGATATGGTAATTAACCATTCATCAGCAAGAGGTTTATGGTTTAAAAATTTTTTAAAAGCGAAACGACCCGGCAAAGATTATTTTTTAACTGTAGACTCTAAATTTAATACTTCAAAAGTTGTTAGACCAAGAGATCATAAACTTTTAAAAAAAATAGATATCTTTAATAAAACTGACTATCTTTGGCGAACATTCAGCCCAGATCAATTAGACTTAAATTTTAAAAACCCTGCAGTACTATTACGTTTTATAAAAATCATGATTAACCTAATTAATCATGGAGTGACCATTTTTAGATTAGACGCAATAGCTTACCTTTGGAAAGAAAGTGGAACAAAGTGTATTAATTTAAACAAAACACATGAAATCATAAAACTCCTAAGAGTAATTTCAGGCTTACTTAATACTCAAACATTAATAGTTACAGAAACAAACTTACCTGAAAAAGAAAATTTAAGTTACTTTGGAAAAAATGATGAAGCAAACTGGATATATAATTTTTCCTTACCACCTTTATTAATCCATGCTTTTTTATTTGAAAACAACTCGTATCTTTACAATTGGAGTAAAAAACTTCCAAGAAGTAAAAATGGAAATTGTTATTTAAATTTCATCGCATCCCATGATGGAATTGGAATGAGACCCACTGAGGGTTTATTAAGTAGCAAAGCTTTAAAAGATTTTCTTTACAGATTAAAGAAAAATGGATCAAAGTTTTCTTATAGAAAAATTCAAAATAAATCAAAAAAGATTTATGAAGCAAATATAACGGTATTTGATGCTTTAAAAAAAACTAATTATGATAATGGCAAGTTTTCATTTGAAAGATATATCTCTGCTCATTCAATAATGATTGCATTCGAAGGAGTTCCAGCAGTTTACTTCAACTCCATATTTGGTACATCTAATGATGAGGCAAAATTTGTAATCACTGGAAATAATCGAGATGTTAATAGATATAAATGGAATTTAAAAAATATTTCAAACAAACTTAATAATAAAGATTCTAAAGAGTATTATTTTTATGAAAAGATTTCCAACCTATTAAGTATCAAAAAAAAACAAAAAGCATTTCATCCAAACGCGAGTAGAGAGAATATTAATCTTGGACCAAAAATATTTTGTTTTAAAAGAGAGAGTATTAATAAAAAACAAACTATAATTTGTATAACAAATCTCTCCTCGAAAATTCAATATTTGAAGTTAAGTAAAAAATTTTTAAAATATAAAGACTTATTAGGAAGTAAAATATTTTTTACAATTGATAAGAGAATTAAACTAGATCCTTGTCAAACAATCTGGCTATCTAATAGATAAATTATTTTTCCCAATCAAATCTTGGAAAAGAGTTGAAAATTTTAAATATACCATCCGACCATTGATTGCATACTTTAGAATATTCATCATCGGAAATATTCAAACACTTTTGTGATAGAATTTTATATTCATCTTTTTTATAAACCACGAAATCAATTGGTGGCCCAACAGTTAAGTCACTTTTTAAGGTAGAGTCGATTGAAATCAGAGCACATCTAGAGGCATCTCCAATTGAAACATCAGGTTTTATAACTCTATCTAAAATTGGTTTACCATATTTAACCTCACCAATTACTAGATAAGGTTTACTATCTGCTGGTTTGATATAGTTACCTTGCGAGTAAATTAAGTAAAGTTCCATCGGTTGGTCTTTAATTTGTCCACCAACAATAAAAGTTGAACCAAGCAGAACTGTATCTGTATTAATTCCTTTTGGCATTGAATGTTTTACATTTAGCGATCCAACATAAGAGGCTATTTGATCAAAATCTTTACAAGTATTTAAATTGAGTTTTCCAGATGTGTCCTCTAAATCTTTTTCAATGGATTTATATACAGCTTGAGAGGTACCTAAATTTCCAGAGGTAACGATTACAATTGTTCTGTCACCAACATCATAAGTAAACATTTTTGAATAAATATTAACATTATCTAAACCAGCATTGGTTCTTGAGTCTGATGCAAAAACTAGGCCATCTTTTGATTTTATACCAATACAATAAGTCATTATTCTTTAAGCACTATTTTTAAATTTTCATAATGTATAATCTATTTCTTACATAACAGGTATAACAATTATACAATTGAATTAATTAACTTAAAATTTGAAGATATCTCATGGCTTCAAAATTATGGAAAGATTATAATGCTAAAAATGCATATGATGGTTATTTTACATCGGATAACAAATTAAGAAAACACGCAAAAATAATATCTGGTATCTTAGAAAAGTACGGCAAAAAGAAACTGCAAGAAATTGAAAAAAATTGCCAGAGTACAATTAGTGCAAGGGGAATAAATTTTAGAGTATATGCTGCAAATAATAGAGCTGAAGAAAAAAAATGGCCTTTAGATATTATTCCAAGAATAATACCTAAGCCTGTTTGGAATAAAATTTCTAAAGGTTTAAAACAAAGAGCTAAGGCTCTCAATCTTTTTATTGATGATATCTATAATCAAAAAAAAATTTTTAAAGATAAGATAATTCCTGCTGACTTAATTTTTAAATCTCCCTATTATATAAAACAGTGTGAAGGTTTTTCTCCAAAATTTAAAGCTTGGTCAAATATATCTGGGATCGATTTAATAAGAAATAAAAATGGAGAATATTTAGTTCTTGAAGATAATTTAAGAGTACCATCAGGTGTCTCTTATATGCTTGAGAATAGAATGGTTATGATGGATGTCTTTCCAGAATTATTTTCTAGATATAAGGTTTCATCAATTCATCAGTACACAAATAAATTATACAATTGTATGGTTGAGTGTATTCCAAAAAAGACAGCTAATCCTCATATGGTCGTTCTAACTCCAGGAATTTATAACTCAGCTTACTTTGAACATTCTTTTTTAGCAGAACAAATGGGAATAGCTTTAGTTGAGGGTAAGGACCTTTTTGTTGAAGATGATAATGTATATATGAAAACTGTCAAAGGGCCCCTTAAAGTTGATTGTATATATAGAAGACTTGATGACAGCTTTCTAGATCCCAAAGTGTTTAATAAAGAATCTTTAATTGGTGTGCCAGGTTTATTTAGGTGTTGGTTAAAAAAAAATGTTGGTATCATAAATGCAATAGGCACAGGTGTTGCGGATGATAAAGTTGTTTATTCGTATGTAAATAAAATGATTACTTATTACCTTGGTGAACAACCTTTGTTAAACCAAGTAGAAACATATTTATGTCATGAAGAAGAACAAAAAAAGTATGTTTTAGAGAATTTATCTAATTTAGTTGTAAAACCAGCAAATGCCTCTGGTGGCTATGGTTTAATGATAGGACCAAAAGCACCCAAAAAAGAAATTGAAGAAGTAAGACAGAAAATTTTAAAAAACCCAAGAGAATTTATCGCTCAACCACTAGAAGTGCTATCAACCGGACCAACTATAACTAATAATAATATCGAGCCGAGACATCTTGATTTGAGACCATTTGTTTTGACAGGAAAATCAAATTATGTAACTTCGGGTGGGCTAACAAGAGTGGCTTTGAGAAAAGGAAGTACTATTGTAAATAGTTCACAAGGTGGTGGATCCAAAGATACTTTAATTGTTGGTTAAAAATATTTATTTAATAAGAGCTTTTTTTAAAAATTTTAAATCAAGTTTACAATCTTTGTACCCACGCTTGACTACATTAAGATATCTTTCAGTCGGAAATCTAAAGGGTGTTTTTTTTGTCATTGTATATGTCATAACTTTTTTCCCATAATATAAAAAATAATACTTTTTATATAAAATTGGAAAGTCTTCATAAATATCAAGTTTTTTTTCATCACTCTTTGATATTTCAAAAAGTCCTCCTGGTACAATTGAATTTTTTTTAGGTTCTATATCTGCCGCTCTATATTTGCTTCTAAAGGTTAATCTAAAATCTTTTAAATTTATCTTTTTTATAAAAATACTATCCTTACATCTTCTTTTCATTTGAAAATGATGAAGATTACTCCCGTAAGCAAAATAAAGCATTTATCGATCTACTATTTCTATTTTTTTTTCTTTAATAAAATTTAAAATCTGAGAACTACAATCATCAATTTTTGATTGTTGCTCAGATCGAAGAACTATGGATACTCCAAGTTTTCCTGCGTGAAAAAAAGGATAACTTCCAATTTCAACATCTTTATTTTGATCTTGAACTTTAGATAAAGAATTTGCGATTTCACTTTCTACAGTTCTTAAGCTTATTGTATGGCTCAGTATTGGATCACCACCTACAATTTTTTGTTTCAAACTACCTAACATTGATTTTAATATCGATGGGACACCTGGTAAACAAAACACATTCTCAACACTAAATCCTGGTGCCCCACTCGTTGGATTTAAAATTAATTTTGCATTCTGTGGCATCCAGACCATTTTTTGTCTGCCTTCATTAAATTCTCCTGGTTTATAATAATTTTCTAATATTTTAAAAGCTTCTGGATGAATTTCATATTTTAATCCAAAAGCTTCTGAAACAGACTCAGCGGTAATATCATCATGTGTTGGACCAATACCACCAGTTGTAAAAACATAATCATTATTTTTTCTTAAGATATTTAAATTTTCAATTATAGTTTTTTTTGTATCTGGTATTACTCTTACTTCATTTACCCGAACCCCAAGTGAATTCAGCCAAACAGCTAAAGTGCTCGTATTTGTATCTTGAGTTCGGCCTGAGAGAATTTCATTTCCAATAATTAATATAGCAGCATTAACTTTTGTATTTTTTTTCATATTATCTATAATTTGAATATGGAATTTACCAAGTCTTTAATAAAAGGCAAATTAATCAAAAGATATAAACGTTTTTTTGTAGATGTAAAAATAAATAAAGAAGTTGTGACAGCCCATTGCCCAAATACAGGCTCAATGAAAGGTCTGCTTGATCAAGGAAATGAAGTCTATTTACTTAAAAATGATAATCCAAAAAGAAAACTAAAATATGGTTTAGAATTGATTAAAGCCAATAATAATCTGGTTGGAGTAAATACTCACATGGCAAACAAAATTGTACAACATGGACTAAATGCTAATTTAATAAATGAATTAAAAAATAATGATAGCGTTCAGTCAGAAGTTTTTTACAATAAAGAAACCAGATTTGATTTTCTAATCGAGAAAAAAAAGCAAAAAAGTTTTATTGAAGTTAAAAATGTAACTCTTTTTAGAGAGAAAAAAACTGCTGAATTTCCTGATGCAATTACTGCAAGGGGTTCAAAACATCTTCTTACCCTTATTGATGCCATAAAAAAAGGTTATAAATCATACTTGATCTTTTTAGTTCAGATACAAAATATGGAAAATTTTAAAATTGCGAAAGATATTGATGAAGAATATTATAAAAACTATCTTATTGCAAAAAAAGCTGGTGTTAATTTTCTTGCTTATAGATGCAGACTAAATTCAAAAGAGATAAAAATAGAAAAAAAGTTAAAAATTATAAATGTATAGTTATTCAGAAAAATTTGAAAAAATGAGAATTGCAGGGAAACTTGCAGCTCAAACCTTAGATATGCTTACCGAAAATATAAAAGAAGGTATTTCGACTGCTCAAATTGATAAACTTGGTTACGAATTTATTAGAGATAACGGAGGTTACTCAGCTCCACTTTATTATAGAGGCTTTACTAAATCATTATGTACATCATTGAACCATGTTGTTTGTCATGGAATTCCTTCTGAAGAAAGAATTTTAGAGGAAGGTGATGCAGTCAATGTGGATGTCACAGCAGTCATTAATGAACACTACGGAGATACAAGTAGGATGTTTTGTATAGGCAAAACTTCTGTCAAATTAAACAATCTTATAGATGCCACTCACGAGTCAATGATGAGGGCCATAAAAATTTTAAAACCTGGAAAAAAACTTGGAGATATTGGTCATGAAATTCAAACATATGTAGAGGAAAAAGGTTTTTCAGTTGTCAGAGATTTTTGTGGACATGGTATCGGCACAACTTTTCATGAGTCACCAAATATTTTACATTATGGAACTAAAAATACTGGAATGGAACTAAAACCAGGAATGACATTTACAATTGAACCAATGATTAATGCAGGTAAATTTGCTACAAAGATGCTTAATGATGGTTGGACAGCAGTGACAAAGGATAAATCTTTATCTGCGCAATTTGAACATACTGTTGGAATAACAGAAAATGGTTATGAAATTTTTACAGAATCTGCTAAAGGTTATTCAAAGCCTCCATATTAATAATTAATGATTAAAAGATATTCGAGAAAAGAACTTACTGATATTTGGTCAGAAGAAAATAAATACAAAATTTGGTTAGATGTAGAGATAGCTGCAGCACAAGCTATGGAAAAATTAAATCAAATTCCTAGAGGGGTCTCCTCAATTGTTAGAAAAAAAGCAAGAATTAATGTTAAAAGAATTCATCAAATTGAGTCTCAAGTTAAACATGATGTCATAGCTTTTTTAACTTCCGTAACAGAAAAAGCTGGGATTAAAGCAAGATATCTTCACCAAGGAATGACCTCATCAGACGTGATTGATACAAGTTTCAATATTCAATTAGTTCAATCGGGAAAAATAATTCTCAAGGATATTGACCAAATTTTAAAAGTATTAAAAAAACAAGCAAACAAATATAAATTTACACCATGCATGGGAAGAAGTCATGGTATACATGCTGAACCAATTACCTTTGGTTTAAAACTTGCCTCTTTTTACGCAGAATTTAAAAGAAATAGAAAAAGATTAATCGATGCAATAGATGAAGTTGCAACATGTGCTATTTCAGGTGCAGTTGGAACATTTGCCAATATAAATCCAAATGTAGAAAAACATGTTGCTAAAAAACTTGGCTTAAAAGTTGAACCGATTTCAACCCAAGTTATTCCAAGAGATAGACATGCTTTTTATTTCTCAGTTCTTGGAATTATTGCAGGTTCTGTAGAGAGAGTGGCTACAGAAATTAGACATTTACAAAGGACTGAAGTTTACGAACTACAAGAATTTTTTTCAAAAAAACAAAAAGGTTCATCTGCTATGCCACATAAAAAAAATCCTATTTTGAGTGAAAATTTGACGGGCCTTTCAAGAATGGTTCGAAGTACAGTAATTCCTGCACTTGAAAATATAGCCTTATGGCACGAGAGAGATATTTCACATTCAAGCGTAGAGAGAAACATTGGTCCAGATGCTAATATAACTATTGATTTTGCTTTAGTAAGATTAACAAATATTTTAGATAATATGATTGTTTATCCAAAAAAAATGTTAGAGAATTTAAACATAACGAAAGGTTTAATTTTTTCACAAGAATTGATGCTTGAACTTACAAAAACTGGATTAACAAGAGAAAAATCATATAGAATGGTTCAAAATTTTTCTAAAAAGTGTTTTGCTGAAAATTTGAATTTATTTGATGTAGCGCAATCTGACAAATATATAATGAGTAAAATTTCAAAAAAAAAATTAAGATCAATATTTAGCTATTCAAAACACATGAAAAATGTCAATTTTATTATTAGAAGAGTTATCAAATAATGAAAAAAGAAAAAAAACTTTACGAGGGAAAAGCTAAGATTATTTATGCAACTTCAGATAAAAATTTAGTCATTCAATATTTTAAAGATGATGCAACTGCATATAACAATCAAAAAAAAAGTACTATTGAGGGTAAAGGTGTCCTTAATAATAGAATTTCAGAACATATACTTTCAAACCTAAATCAAATTGGAATTAAAAATCATTTAGTAAAAAGACTTAATATGAGAGAACAACTTGTCAAACTTGTGGATATTATTCCTATAGAGTTCATTGTGAGAAATATTGCAACTGGATCTTTGACAAAAAGATTAGGTATTGAGGATGGAACTGTACTTGAATATCCATTAATAGAGTATTGTCTCAAAGATGATAAATTGGGTGATCCAAACATAAGCAGAGAACACATTATGGCATTTAATTGGCTTAACGCTATTCAGCTTGATTTGATTGATGAAAATTTAAAACGTTTGAATGACTTTTTATTGGGCTTATTTCGGGGTATTGGAATCAAATTAGTTGATTTTAAAGTGGAGTTTGGCTTCACACATGAAAGCGGAAAAAATAATATTATTCTAGCAGATGAAATCAGCCCTGATACTTGTAGATTGTGGGACTCAATAACTGACAAAAAACTAGATAAGGACAGATTTAGAAAAGATTTGGGAGATTTGATACCAGCTTATACTGAGGTTGCAAAACGACTTGGTATTCTTCATGAACAATCAAATGTATCCGCTGTTAACGTAACAAAACTTTCTTCAATAAAAAAAAAGAGTAAATGAAAGTTTCCGCAATAATAACATTAAAAAAGGATGTTTTAGATCCACAGGGTAAAGTCATCCATCAAGCATTGGATGGAATGGGTTTTGAAAATATAAGTGAAATAAGACAAGGTAAATATTTTGAAATAGATGTTAATGAAAATGATCCAAACAAAGCAAAAGCTGTTGTTGAGGAGATGTGTAAAAAACTTTTAGCTAATCTTGTAATCGAAAACTTTAAAATTATTGAAACACAATAATTAATGAAGTCATCTGTAATAACTTTTCCTGGCTCAAATTGTGATAGAGACATGGATGTAGCGCTCAAGAAATTTGGTTTTACCAACAAGATGGTTTGGCATGATGATAATGAACTTCCTAATAGTGATTTAGTTGTGCTTCCAGGTGGTTTTTCATATGGAGACTATTTACGATGTGGAAGTATGGCATCAAAGTCTAAAATTATGCGATCGGTAATAAATTTTGCAAAATCTGGAGGATTGGTCATGGGAATTTGTAATGGATTTCAAATACTGGTTGAAACAGGTTTAGTACCAGGAGTTTTGTTAAGAAATAAATATTTGGAGTTTATATGTAAAAATGTCTTTGTGAAATTAGACAACAAAGAAAATGCATATTTTAAAAATCTCAATAAAGATATTTTAGAATTTCATATTGCTCATAATGAAGGAAATTATTTTTGTACCAAAGATCAATTGAAAGAGATTAAGGATAATAATCAAATAGCAATTTATTATTGTAATAAAGAAGGCAAAATAGAAGACCAATATAATCCAAATGGTTCAATTAAAAATATTGCAGGCATTTTTAATAAAGAAAAAAATGTGTTAGGAATGATGCCCCATCCTGAGAGAATGATAGACCAAAGTTTATCTGGTGAAGATGGCTCAATTTTTTTCAAAAACCTTATTAATAATATTAAATAATGGAAGTTAATGAACAAACTGCTATAGATCATGGACTTAAGTCTGATGAATATAAAAAAATTTGTCAATTACTTAAGAGAACTCCAAATATTACTGAACTTGGGATTTTTTCTGCAATGTGGAATGAACATTGTTCATATAAGTCATCACGACTTCACCTTAAAAAACTACCAACCAAAGGAAAAAAAGTGATTCAAGGTCCAGGAGAAAATGCAGGTGTTATCGATATTGAGGATGGAGATGCAATTGTTTTTAAAATTGAAAGCCATAATCATCCTTCATTTATTGAACCATATCAAGGGGCTGCAACGGGTGTTGGTGGAATTATGAGAGATGTATTTACAATGGGAGCAAGACCGATAGCTAATTTAAATTCGATACATTTTGGATCTCCACAACATAAAAAAACAAAAAATCTCTTACGAGGAGTTGTGCATGGTATTGGTGGTTATGGAAATTGTATGGGTGTGCCAACGATAGCAGGACAGACCTCATTTGATAGTTCTTACAATGGAAATATTTTAGTTAACGCAATGACACTTGGCCTAGTTAAAAAAAATAAAATTTTTTATTCTAAGGCCGCAGGTTTAAATAAACCTGTGATTTATGTGGGCTCCAAGACTGGTAGAGACGGAATTCATGGTGCAAGTATGGCTTCAGCTAGTTTTGATGAGAAGATTGAAGAAAAAAAACCAACTGTGCAAGTTGGTGACCCTTTTACTGAAAAACTTTTGTTAGAGGCATGTTTAGAATTGATGGCTGGTGATTCAATTATTGCTATTCAAGATATGGGGGCTGCTGGTCTAACTTCGTCGAGTATTGAAATGGCATCAAAAGGAAATTTGGGCATTGAAATTAATTTAAATAAAGTCCCATGCAGAGAGACTAAAATGACTCCGTATGAGATCATGTTGTCTGAAAGCCAAGAAAGAATGTTGATAGTTTTAGAAAATGGCAAAGAGGAAGTTGCAAAAAAAATATTTGATAAATGGAATTTAGACTTTGCGGTTATTGGAAAAACAACAAACTCAAAAAACATTGAATTATTTTTTAATCAAGAACCAGTAGCAAAAATACCTGTTAATATTCTTGTCGAAAATTCTCCAATGTATGATCGTAAGTGGAAAAAATCAAAGTTGCCTAAAAAAAATAAAATTAAAAATGAAGTTTTAAATAAATTAAAAATCAAAGATGTGCTTAAGAAGGTTTTGTCTAATCAGAATATATGTAGCAAGGAATGGATCTGGCAACAATATGATCATACAGTTATGGGTGACACTATTCAGAAACCAGGTGGAGACTCTGGTGTTGTAAGAGTACATGGAACCAATAAAGCTGTAGCAGCATCAGTGGACTCCTCTGCAGTATATTGTTGGGCCCACCCATTAACAGGAGGTAAACAAGTTGTTGCTGAAAGTTGGAGAAATTTAATTTCTGTTGGAGCAAAACCGATCGCTATCACCAATTGTTTAAATTTTGGAAGTCCTGAAAAAGAAGAGAACATGGGTGAATTTGTTGAGTGTGTTCAAGGGATTGGGGAAGCAAGTAAATATTTAAATTTCCCTGTGGTATCTGGCAATGTATCTTTTTACAACCAAACCAAAGAAGTTGGGATTAAACCAACTCCTTCGATTGGTGGAGTGGGTCTCATCAAAGATTATACAAAAATGATTTCGATGGATTTAAAAGAAATTGATAATTTAGTTTTAATCATTGGTAAAACTGAAGGACATATTGACCAAAGTTTATTTGCGAGAACAATTTTAGATGAAAAAAATGGTCCTCCACCAGAGGTAAATCTTTTTAATGAAAAAAATAATGGAGAAACAATATTAAATTTAATTGATAAAGGATATGTCAAAAGTGCTCACGACATATCTTTAGGAGGTCTATTAGTTGCTATAAGTAAAATGTGCATTAAAGGCAATAAGGGAATTAAGATTAGTAAGTCAAAGAATTTAATTAATGAAATTGAGTATTTTTTTGCAGAAGATCAAGGTAGATATTTAATAGAAGTAAATAAGGACGATTTAAAAGAAGTTACAAAAATTTTAAACAAAAACTCAGTGCATCATGAGGAATTAGGTATTATCACACAAAACGATATGATTATTAATGAAAAGACAAAAGTTACAATTGACGAATTGAAGTCTTATTATACAAATTGGTTATCAAAGTTTATGAGTTAAAAAATGGCAATGGATTTAAAAGAAATCGAAAAATATATCAAAGAAGCAATGCCAGATGCTGTAATAGATATTCAAGATCTGGCTGGAGATGGTAATCATTATTCAGCGACTATAACCTCTTCTCAATTTGCAGGTAAAAGTAAAATTGAACAACACAAAATGGTTTACAATTCGTTAAAAGGTAAGATGGGAAATGAACTACACGCTCTAGCAATTAAAACAAAGGAACAATAATGGATGATCAAACAAAAAATTTAATTCAAAATCACATTGATACTAATGATGTGTGCCTTTTTATGAAAGGTACTCCAGATCAACCACAATGTGGTTTTTCAATGACCGTTTCAAATATACTTAAAATGTTAGAAATAAATTTTAAGGGCGTAAATGTATTAGAAGATCAATCTTTAAGAGATGGAATAAAAGTCTTTAGTGATTGGCCAACAATCCCTCAACTTTATATCAAAAAAGAATTTATAGGTGGGTGTGATATCATCAAAGAAATGTATGAGAGCGGAGAATTAAAAAAAGTATGTGATGATAAAGGTATTAACTATAAAAAATAATTATTATCTAGAGTAATATTCAATTACTAAATTTGGCTCCATAACAACTGGATATGGTACTTCCTCGAATTTTGGAATTCTAACAAACTTAAATTTTTTATTTTTTTCATCCATTTGAATATATTCTGGAGCTTCTCTTTCTTTACTGGCTAATGCAATGTCGATTATTGCAAGTTGTTTTGACTTATCTCTAATTTCTATAGTGTCTTCTTCTCTAACAGAATAACTAGAAATATTTACTTTTTTTCCATTTACTTTTACATGTCCATGGTTGATTAATTGTCTTGCAGAAAAAATTGTAGTTGCAAACTTTGCCCTATATATCACTGCATCTAATCTTCTTTCCAATAAACCAATAAGGTTTTCACTCGTGTCACCTTTAAGCATACTAGCTTTTTTATAAATATTTCTAAATTGTCTCTCATTAATATTTCCATAATAAGCTTTTAGTTTTTGTTTCGCTTGTAGCTGAATTCCATAATCAGAAGGTTTTGAAGTTTTCGTTTGACCATGTTGTCCTGGTCCATAGGCTCTTGTATTAAACGGGCTTTTAGGTCTTCCCCAAAGATTTACTTTTAATCTTCTATCAACTTTATGTTTAGAGTTTAATCTTTTTGTCATTTAATAGTGGGGTTTATAAACTTACTCATTATTTTGTCAATCAACGTTTTTTACCCAAACTTGCAAATACACCAGATAATATACGTGTTTCTTTATCAGATAAGTCCATTTTGTAAAAAATGTTTCTTAGGTTTTCTAGCATTTTTGGTCTCTTCTCTTTAGGTCTAAAAAAATTTATTTCATCTAAATTTTTAATGCAAAGGCCTAACATTGATTGAATTTCTTTTTTACTTGCTGATTTAACTTTTTTTGATTTTTTAAACGGAATATTTTTTAATTTAATAAGACTAGCTACATATTGAGCAATGATGATTAAACTGTGAGATAAATTTAATGACCTGAAATCAGGATTGGTAGGTATTTGTAAAGTATAATTTGCATAGCTAATCTCATCATTTGATAAACCTGATGCTTCTGACCCAAATAAAAATCCAACTCTCTTCTTAAAATTAATCTTTTTTAAGTCCACTAAATTAATATGTTTTATATTCTTATTTCTAAATCTTGCTGAAGTGGCAATTAAAATATCAATCTTTCCTAAAGCTTCGTCTAAAGTATCGTATTTTTTACTTTGATTAATGATGTCTTTTGCACCAACAGAAGTAGCTAAGATTTTATCATTTGGGAAAATAGGTTTTGGACTGATTAAAACTAATTTTTTAAAATTAAAGTTCTTTATTGCTCTAGCACATGCACCAATATTTTCTGATAATTGAGGTTTGTGTAAAATAAATGAGATATTATTTTTACTCATTTATTTACTAGCAGGAGCATTATCTTTAAATAGTTTATAATCTAAGCTATCAATTAATGCTTTGAACGAAGCATCGATAATGTTTGTAGACACACCAATAGTAAACCAATTCTTTCCTTTAGAGTCTGTGCTTTCAATAGACACTCTAGTAACCGCCTCTGTTCCTGTATTTAAAATTCTTACTTTATAATCAACAAGTTTTAAATCTTTCAGATATTTTGAATATTTTGCTAGTCTATCTACGTTTTGTCTAATAGCATTATCTAATGCATTTACTGGTCCATTCCCCTCTCCTTCACACATAATTTTTTCTCCATCAACTTCCAATTGAGCCTTTGCAGAAGAAACTATTTCTCCAGACTTATTTTTTTTTACGGAAACGTCATATTCATTAATTGAAATATACCTCGGTATTTCTCCAATAATTCTTCTAGCCAATAATTCAAAAGAGGCATCAGCTCCATCATAACTATAACCAATAAATTCCCTATCTTTAACTTCGTCTAACAATTTTTTAATTTTTGGATCACTTTCCTCAATATTAATTTTGATACTTTTTAGTCTAGATATAATATTTGATTTTCCAGATTGATCTGAAACAACAATATTTCTTGTATTACCAACTTCTTCTGGGTTGATATGTTCATAAGTTTTTGGATCTTTTTGTACAGCGGATACATGCAATCCTCCTTTATGTGAAAATGCTGCAGCACCAACATAAGGTAAATGCTGATTAGGTTTTCTGTTTAAAATTTCATCTAATAATCTTGAACATTCAGTTAAATTTTTAATGTTTTCTGATTTGATACTGATTTCAAATTGCGATGAAAAATCTTTTTTCAAAAAAAAAGTTGGAATTAATGACATTAAATTTGCATTACCACATCTTTCACCTAAACCATTGATTGTTCCTTGAATTTGTCTCACTCCAGATAATACTGCAGCTAATGAATTTGCAACTGCATTGCCAGTATCGTTATGTGCATGGATACCTAGGTTCTTTCCTGGAACAACTTTAGAAACTTCGGTAATTATTTGTGTAACTTCGTGAGGCAATGTTCCTCCATTCGTATCACATAAAACGATCCATCTTGCACCTTGATCATATGCAGCCTTTATACAAGACAATGCATATTTTGGATTTGCTTTGTAACCATCAAAAAAATGCTCTGCATCAAACATGAACTCTTTTTTTGCTTTTACAAAATGTTTAGCGCTTTCAGAAATATTTTCTAAATTTTCCTCATTTGTTATTCCTAAAGCTACATCAACATGAAAATCCCAAGACTTTCCTACTAAACAAATAGCAGAGGTATTTGAATTCATGAGTGCTGATAAACCAGTATCATTTTCAGCACTTCTTCCTGATCTTTTGGTCATACCAAATGATGTTAGCTTTGAGTTTTTAAAATTATGTTTCTTTTGAAAAAATTCTGTGTCTGTTGGATTAGCACCAGGCCATCCTGCTTCAATATAATCAACGCCTAAGTTATCTAAAGCTGAGGCAATTTTTTCTTTATCCTCCAAAGAAAAATCAACACCCTGGGTTTGAGCACCGTCTCTTAGTGTTGTATCAAAAATATAAAGTCTCTCTTTAGTCATTTAATTTTCCAAGTTGTTTTACCATCTTCATCTTCAATTAAAATACCATTATCCAATAACTCATTTCTAATTTTATCAGCTAATTCATAATTCTTTATTAGTCTCGCCTCATTTCTCTGATTAATTTTCGATAAAATATCTTTTTCAGAAAGTTTTAGATTTTTCTTTTTAAAGCTATACCATTCCTCTTTTGATTGATTTAAAAGACCAATAAAATTACATGCAGTTGTAAATAATTCTTTATCCTTTTTATTATTGTCTTTAGCTTTATCAAAAAGCCTATGTAGTACTGCGATAAAACCTGGAGTATTTAAATCATCATACAAAGGTTTTAGATCTTTATCTTGTATTAATTTTTTTTTATAAACAGGAACATAGCAATCATACCATTTGTTGAGCGTTTTTTCACATTCATCCATAAGTTTTTCATTCCAATCTAATGGCTGACTGTAGTGAGCACTAATCAAAGCTAATCTTAAAACTTGACCATTATATTTTTCTTTTAAATCACTTATTTTTAAAATATTTCCCTGTGATTTAGACATTTTCTCTTTTGACATAGTTATGAAATTATTGTGCACCCAATAATTTGCAAATTTTTTTGTTTTATTTGCACATAATGATTGAGCAATTTCATTTTCATGATGAGGGAATATCAAATCTCTACCACCTCCATGAATATCAAAGGTATTGCCAAGATATCTTTTTGACATTACAGAACATTCTAAATGCCACCCTGGCCTTCCTTTGCCCCATGGAGAGTCCCAAGATGGCTCAGTGTCAATTGATGGTTTCCATAATACAAAGTCTTCTGGATTTTGTTTGTTGTCAGACAATTCCACCCTCGAACCTGCTATTAAATCAGCAACATTTTTATTTGAAAGCATTCCATAATCTTTAAATTTGTTCACCCTAAAATAAACATGCTGCTCACTTTCATAAGCAAATTCACCTTCAATTAAATCATTAATCATACTTATCATTAATTCAATGTTATCAGTGGCTTTCGGTTCGTGAGTTGGTGTTTCACAATTTAAATATTCACAATCTTCATGAAATTTCTTGATTACATTCAAAGTTAATTCAGTTATAGAAATTTTTTTTTCCTTAGAGGATTTTATAATTTTATCATCTATATCAGTAATATTTCGAACATAAGTAACTGATTTGTTTCCGTATTTACATTTTAAAACTTTAAATAATATATCAAAAATTATTAATGGTCTCGCGTTCCCAATATGTGGATCATCATACACTGTTGGACCGCACACATACATTCCGATATTTTTTGGATTTATTGGGTTAAATTTTTCTTTCTTGTTGCCCAGACTATTTGATAAATAAATATCCTTATTCATTTAGCTCCAATTATTAAACCCACTAGTAAGTGGAAATCTTCTATCTCTACCGAAAGCTTTTGATGTTACTTTTGGTCCTGGTGCAGCTTGAAATCTTTTGTATTCAGATTTAGCTAATAGACGAGCTGTTTTTTCAACAATTTTTCTATCAAAACCTTTCGATACAATTTTCTCAACAGAAATCTCTTTCTCAACTAAATCTTTTAAAATTTCATCTAAAATTTCATATTCTGGTAAACTATCGGTATCCTTTTGATTTTCTTTTAGTTCAGCTGTAGGTGCTTTAGTTATAATATTTTCTGGAATTACTTTTCCTTTTTGACCTTTGAATAAATCAGAAAAATTTTCATTTCTCCATTTGCATAATTTAAAAACGTCAGTTTTCCAGACATCTTTGATCGGTGCAAAACCTCCACACATATCACCATACAAAGTTGAATAACCAACTGCATATTCTGATTTGTTTCCTGTAGCTAATACCATATAACCATATCTATTTGATAAAGCCATTAGAAGTAATCCTCTCAATCTTGATTGAATATTTTCCTCAGTAATACCTGGTGAAAAATTTTTTCCATTAAATTTTACCAAAGTTTTGTCAACAATTCTCATTGCTTCGCTAATTTCCAAATTTGAAAATTTAATTTTTAAGAGATCGGCTGCATCCTTTGCATCATTTAAACTTTCTTGGCCTGTAAAAGGACTTGGGAGCATTATCGCTTGTACCTTTTCAGAGCCAAATGCATCCGTTGCGATTGCTGCTACTAAAGCAGAGTCAACCCCACCAGACAAGCCTAAAACAACTCCATTAAAATTGTTATTATTTACATAATCTCTTAATCCTAGAACTAGAGCTTTGTACAATCTTTCTGTTTCGGATGAATTTTTACTTAGATTTCCATTACCGATCCATTTTCCATTTTGTCTTTTAAGATCTATAACCGAAACTTCCTCTTTAAATTCTTTTGCACAAAAAAATTTACTTCCATCATTATTTAAACCAAAAGAGGACCCATCAAATATTAACTCATCTTGTCCACCAGTTCTATTAAGATAAATAAGTGGCAGCTTTATTTCTTTAACTCTTGATGAGGTTATATTATCTCTCTCAAAACTTTTAGAAACTGTAAAAGGCGAGGCATTAATTGCGATAATTATCTCTGCTCCAGAATCTGATAATTTTTTGAGAACTGTTTTTTCCCAGATATCCTCACAAATTGGTAATCCAAATTTTGTATCTTTTATCTTTACACAATCTTCTAATTTTCCCTCTGTAAACACTCTTTGCTCATCAAAAACTCCAGTATTAGGAAGTTCATACTTATCTTTTGTTGCAATAATTTTTCCATTTTCGATAACAAACACAGAATTTTTTATGACTGTTTTATCTTTCCGTGGTGCACCAAGAATTATCGCTGATTTTCCATCTTTTGTGATTTCTACCAATTTTTTTATCTCACTCTGAACTAAATTTAAAAAATCCTCTCTTAAAACTAAATCATCAATTGGGTATCCTGATACATAAAGTTCTGGTGCAACTAATACGTCGATGTCGTCATCTAATTTAGATCTTATTGTCGCCAATTTATTAATATTTCCTGAGACATCACCAACTAAGGGATTTAATTGTGCTAGAGCTATTTTTAATTTTTTGTCCATATTCAAGATATAATTACTTATAATTAAAATTTTATAATAATAATAGTCATACTTAATTGGCCTATTTGATTAATAAGCTCTTAAGATGCCGCTTGAATAGCATTTTTAGAATAGCTGCTATTCTTTTTAATCTCATCAGAGATTAAAAAAGCTAACTCTAAAGCTTGGTCTGAATTTAGTCTTGGGTCACAATGAGTGTGATATCTGCTTGATAAATCAGCATCAGATATTTTTCTAGCTCCTCCTGTGCACTCTGTAACATCTTGGCCAGTCATTTCAACATGCAGACCACCTGCATAAGATCCTTCTGACTGATGAACAGCAAACACATTTTTAACTTCACTAACAACATCATTAAAAGGTCTTGTTTTAAAACCAGTTGTCGATTTTATCGTGTTTCCATGCATTGGATCACATGACCAAACCACATTTAAACCCTCTTTTTTTATTCCCCTAATTAATTTTGGTAAAAATTTCTCAACATTTTTATGACCAAATCTAGAAATTAATGTAATTTTACCTTTTTCATTGTTTGGGTTTAATAATTCGCAAATTTTTGCAATTTCATCTGGCTTTGATGTTGGTCCGCATTTAATTCCTATTGGGTTTTCGATACCTTTGCAAAATTCTACATGACCACCATCAATTTGTCTTGTTCTATCTCCAATCCAAACAAAATGAGCAGATGTATCGTGATATTCTCCTGTAGTAGAGTCAATTCTAGTCATACTTTCCTCAAAAGGTAAATGTAATGCTTCATGTGAAGTCCAAAAATTTACAGTGTACAATCTATTATTAAAGTCAGAAGTTATTCCACATGCTTCCATAAATGCTAAAGCGTCAGCAATTTTATCCTCTAGCTCCTTAAATTTTTTAGCTTGAGGGCTTTTCTTAATATAATCTAAGTTCCATAGATGAACTTTATTTAAATCTGCAAAACCTCCTTTAGAAAAGGCTCGTAAAATATTTAATGTTGAAGCAGATTGTGAATAGGCTTTAAACATCCTTTTTGGATCTGGTCTTCTTGCTTTTTCTGTAAAATCAATTGCATTTATATTATCACCTAAATAACTTGGTAATTCTTTGCCACCCTGTATTTCAGTGGGAGCACTTCTTGGTTTTGAAAACTGGCCAGCTATCCTTCCAAGTTTTACAACCGGTAATGATGCCGAATAAGTTAAAACTAATGACATTTGAAGAATAACTTTAAACGTGTCTCGAATATTATCTGGATGAAACTCTGCAAAACTTTCTGCACAATCTCCACCTTGTAATAAGAAGGCTTTTCCATCCACAACTTCAGCAAGTTGTTGTTTCAAATGTCTTGTTTCTCCAGCAAAAACCAAAGGTGGAAAAGTTTTAATTTTATTTAAAACTTGATCCAATTCTTTTTTATCCGGATATTCCGGAATATGTTTCACTGGATATTTTCGCCAACTATTTACTTTCCAATTTTTCATTTTCAACTCAAGATTGTTGTAACAGAATTTATCTATTATTCAACGGTTACGGACTTTGCTAAATTTCTAGGTTTATCTATATCATAGCCTTTATTTAATGCTGAATAATAAGCTAATTTTTGTAAAGGAATAGTCAAAAGAAAAGGTAAAAGATCTTCATTAGTGGTTTCAACTTCGATTTTTTCCCAAATATTCTCTGAGATCACTTCATCCTTACTTTTATTTGTAATCAACAAAACTTTAGCTCCTCTGGCAATTACCTCCTGCATGTTAGAGATCGTTTTTTTATAATAATTGTCTCTTGGGGCCAAAACTACAACAGGCATACCCTCCTCTATTAACGCAAGAGGTCCATGTTTCATTTCTCCTGCTGGATAACCTTCGGCATGAATGTATGATAATTCTTTTAATTTTAAGGCACCTTCAAGAGCAATTGGATAAGAAAAACCACGTCCCAAAAACATAGAACCTTTTGCCTCATTAAAAGTATTTGAAATTGTTTGTATTTTGTTATCAATCAATAATGTTTGCTCAACAAGTTTAGGTAAATTTTTAAGATCATCAATTTTTTTATCAAAATAAGTCTTTTCAATATCTTTTCTCAATAAAGCAAGTTTTAAGGCTAAAATATACAAAATTAATATTTGTCCAAGAAAAGCTTTAGTTGAAGCAACACCAATTTCAGTTCCACAATGTATTGGTAATACAAATTCGGAGTCTCTTGCAATTGAACTTTCTACAACATTTACAACTGCACATGTTTTAACACCACTTTGTTTACATAGATCTAAAGCAGCATAAGTATCTGCTGTTTCTCCAGATTGTGAGACAAATACATAAAGTGTGTCTTTTTTAAATCTATTTTTTCTATATCTAAATTCCGATGCTATATCTATATTTACATCTAAAGATGTTATTTCCTCAAACCAATATTTTGCCATTAAACATGAATGATACGCTGTTCCACATCCAATTAAGGTTATTGATGTAATCTCATTACTTTTCCAAGGAAAGTTATAAATATTAATGTCCTTATTTGACATATCTATATACTCATTAATTCCATTTCTAATTGTGTTTGGTTGTTCTTCAATTTCTTTAGCCATAAAATGCTTGTAATCACCTTTGTCGTATTTTTCCTCTGTAGAGGACAATTCTAAAACTTTTTTATTTATTTTAGTTCCTTCCTCACTAAAAAATTCCACGTGATCTTTTTTGATAATACAGAATTCACCATCATTTAAATACGTAATCTTATTTGTCATCGATTTAAGTGCATAGGAATCTGAACCCAGATAATTTTCATTAGGACCATAACCAACGGCTAATGGTGAACCTCTTCTTGCACCAACAATTAAATCTGGTTGATCTTTAAAAATTATACCAAGTGCAAAGCTTCCATGTAAAGATTTCAAAGTTTTTTGAATTGAATTAACAATGTTTTCTGTTTTAAGATTTTCAGTAATTAAATGAACTATTACCTCTGTATCAGTCTGAGATTTAAATTTGTGACCTTTCCTAATTAAAAATTTTTTTAAAATTGTTGAGTTTTCAATGATTCCATTATGAACAACAGAAACATTCTGAGAAGAGTGTGGGTGTGCATTTATACTATTGGGAAGCCCATGTGTTGCCCATCGAACATGGCCAATACCAATAGTTCCCTCCATGCTTTGAACTAAGGAATTTTTTTCCAAATTTTCTACTCTGCCCTCTGATTTTACTTCATGTATTAATCCATCATATAAGGTTGCCATTCCAGCTGAGTCATAACCTCTATATTCTAATTTTTTTAGAGAATTGATTATAGTTGCTGATACAGGTTTATTGCTATTAATTCCAATAATTCCACACATAACTATTTAGACTTTCTTTTATAATTTTTTATTTCAGTCTGCAAACTTCTCGTCAGTGCTAATGATTTTTTCTTCACGTTTTTTGTAATAACCGAACCAGCCCCAACCACACTATTCTCTTCAATTGTAAGTGGCGCTACTAATGATGAATTTGATCCAATAAATACATTATCTTTTATTTTAGTTTTACTTTTTTTTACCCCATCATAATTACAAGTAATTGTTCCAGCACCAATATTGACTGATTTACCAATTTCACTATCACCAATGTATGTTAAATGATTTACTTTTGAATTTATGCCTAAAGTACTTTTTTTTATTTCAACAAAATTTCCAATTTTAGAACCACTTTTTAAAACTACCCCTGGTCTTATTCTGGCATAAGGTCCAACATCAACTTTATTTTCGATTTTACAATTTTCTAAATGTGAAAAAGATTTTATTGTAACATTATTTCCAATTTTCACATTTTTACCAATTACCACATAGGGTTCGATAATCACATTCTTACCTATCTTAGTGTCTTTCGAAAAAAAAATTGTTTCAGGACCAATCATTTTTACACCAACTTTTAAAAATTTTTTTCTAAGATTGTTTTGAGCTTTTTGTAAATTTAATTGTTTCATCTATGAAATTCTTTATATTAAGTATATATGTTTCTTAATTCACATAATATTTCTTAAAAAAACTTTTAATTATGCAGCAAAATTTTACAATTCTTTTTGATTTAGATGGAACTTTGGTTGATACAGCGCCAGATTTGATGCGTGCACATAATCATGTAATGAAAAAATTTGGTTACCCAACAAAGTCTACTGAGGAAATAAGGAATCTTGTAGGCCAAGGCGCAGGTGCAATGCTTGGAAGGTCAATTTGGGGACAAGCTAAAAAAGAGTTTGGAAAAGTGCAAAATGAAAAGATTAAAAAAGAAATGATAAAAGATTTTACTGACTTTTATGGAAAAAACATTGTTAACGAAAGTACACTAATAAATGGTGTCAAAGATTTTCTAATATGGTCAAAAAAAAATAATATTTCGATGGCTGTTTGTACAAATAAAACTGATTACCTAGCCGTCGATCTTTTAAAAAAAATTGGGATTTATGATTTTTTTGAATACGTTGCTGGACATAATACATTCGATTATTGTAAGCCTGATCCCAGACACCTAACATCAGTAATTGAAATATTGCAGGGTGATATAAAAAAATCATTAATGATTGGAGATAGTGAAACTGATGCAAATGCAGCAAAAAATGCTGGGATACCAGTTATCTTAATGGAAGATGGATATACTGAAAAAAAAACTAATGAAATTTACCATAATCACTTAGTAAAAGACTTTATTGGTATCGAAAAAATAGTGTCAAAATATCTTTAATATTGATTATTTTTTTTTAACTATTAAAAACAATCTCGTTATTTAGGAGTTATTTTGATAGTTCATAAAATTAAAGTCTTCCCATCTAAAATTCACTTACCAAAAAAAAATCAGCTTGCATGGAAAATTGCAGAAATTGCAAGTGATAATTCTAAGTTAAATAAAGATGCAATTGAAATGTCAATAAATAGAATAATAGACAATGCATCAGTCGCAATAGCATCACTTAATAGAAGGCCAGTTGTTTCATCTAGAGAAATGGCTCTAAAACATTTTAGAAAAAATGGTGCAACATTATTTGGTGTTAATAGCAAATTAAAATTTGATTGCGAATGGGCAGCTTGGTCTAATGGAACTGCTGTAAGAGAATTAGATTTTCATGATACTTTTTTAGCTGCTGACTATAGTCATCCTGGAGACAATATTCCTCCTCTTATAAGCGTTGCTCAACAAAATAAAAAAAGCGGTTTAGATCTTTTAAGAGGAATTATAACTGCCTATGAAGTTCAAGTTAATTTAGTTAAAGGAATATGTTTACATAAACATAAAGTAGATCATATAGCCCATCTTGGTCCGAGCGTTGCAGCTGGGATTGGTTCAATGTTGAGATTAAAAACTGAAACTATCTATCAAGCTGTTCAACAAGCACTCCATACAACTATTTCTACAAGACAATCTAGAAAAGGTGAAATTTCAAGTTGGAAAGCGTATGCTCCAGCTCATGCAGGAAAGCTTGCTATTGAGGCTGTTGATAGAGTTATGCGCGGTGAAGGGGCACCGAGTCCAATTTATGAGGGTGAAGATAGTGTGATAGCAAGAATTCTTGATGGAAAAAAGGCATTATATAAAGTTCCATTACCAAAAAAAGGTGAAACAAAAAAAGCAATTCTTGAAACTTATACAAAAGAATATTCTGCAGAATATCAATCTCAAGCTTTAATAGACTTAGCAAAAAAACTTAAAAAGAAAGTTAAAAATCTTAATCAGATAAAAAAAATAGATATTTTTACAAGCCATCATACTCATTATGTGATTGGAACAGGTGCAAATGATCCACAAAAAATGGATCCTAATGCAAGTAGAGAAACTTTAGATCACTCGATAATGTATATATTTGCTGTTGCACTCGAGGATGGCACTTGGCATCATGAGAAATCTTACACCAAGGCTAGAGCAAAAAAGAAAAGTACAATTAAGATTTGGAAATCAATAAAAACTCATGAAGATAAAAAATGGACCAAAAATTATCATGATCCAAACCCACGAAAAAAAGCATTTGGTGCAAAAGTAGTAATAACTCTCAATAATGGTAAAAAGATTACTGAAGAACAAGGTGTAGCAGATGCACATCCTTATGGTTTACGACCTTTTAAAAGAGAAAATTATATCAATAAATTCCTAACTTTAACGGAAAATATTTTAGATCAAAAAGAAAGTAATAGATTTTTAAAAGTAGTGCAAAATTTAAAAAAATTAAAGCCAGGTCAATTGGATAAATTAAATATTGAGGTTAAAAAGAGTAAATTGAAAAGAAATTTTAAAAAAGGTATTTTTTAATGCATTTTATTGAAAAAGAGCCAACACAAAAAAGAAGAGATTTTGTTAATAAATTAGAATCTAACAAAATTCTAAGAGTTCCTGGAGCCTATAATCCTTTAACCGCAAAGTTAATTGAAGAAATTGGTTACGATGCGGTTTATGTATCTGGTGGAGTTATGGCAAATGATCTTGGTTTTCCAGATATTGGTTTAACTACTTTGCAAGATGTTAGCACAAGGTCTTACCTTATTTCACGAGTTACCAACCTCCCAACTATTGTTGATATTGATACTGGATTTAAATCTTGTAAAGAAACAATTGAAACTTTTGAAAAATTCGGAATTACAGCTGTTCATTTAGAGGATCAAATTGAGAGAAAAAGATGCGGACACCTAGACAATAAAGAATTGATATCAACAGAGGCTATGGTTAAAAAAATTAAAGAATGCGTATCAGCAAAAAAAGATGAAAATTTTAAAATTATAGCGAGATCTGATGCAAAAAGTGTTGAGGGAATAGATAAGATGATAGATAGATGTAAAGCTTATATAGATGCTGGAGCAGAAATAATTTTCCCAGAAGCTTTACACGACGAAAAAGATTTTGAAAAAGTAAGAAAAGAACTTTCTTGTTACTTACTAGCTAATATGACTGAATTTGGTAAATCAAAATTATTTAATTATAAAGAATTAGAAAAACTTGGATACAATATTGTAATTTATCCAGTAACCACTCAAAGACTAGCTATGAAAAATGTTGAAGATGGATTACGAGACATTTATGCAAATGGACATCAAAATAATATCATAGATAAGATGCAAACTAGAAAAAGACTTTATGAACTTGTTGATTATGAAAAGTACAATAGTTTGGATGAAAAAATTTATAATTTTAGCACCAAGGGACATGAATAATGAGTGATGATATTAAAAAAGGTTTATTAGGAATAGTTGTTGATGAAACAGAAGTTTCTAAAGTTATGCCTGAAATCAACTCTCTTACATATAGAGGTTATGCAGCCCAAGATTTATGCGAATATTGTAGATTTGAGGAGGTGGCTTATCTAATTTTAAATAAAGATTTACCGAATACAATACAACTTAGAAAATTTGAAAAAGAAGAAAAAAATAACCGAGATTTGTCCAAAGATCTTTATTCAATCATTAAAAAAATGCCAAAAAAATCTCATCCAATGGATGTTGCAAGAACGGCAGTAAGCATTATGGGTCTTGAGGATAAAGAGACTACTGACTCCTCAGAGGAAGCAAATATGAGAAAGGCTATAAGAATTTTGGCAAAAACACCTACCGCATTAGCTGCTTTTTATAGATTAAGAAAAGGGAAAAATATTATTAAACCTAAGAAAAATCTTAATATAGCTGAGAATTTTTTCTATATGTGTTTTGGAAAAGTTCCACAAAAAGAAATTGTAAAAGCATTTGATGTATCGTTAATTTTATATGCTGAACATAGCTTTAATGTTTCAACATTCACAGCAAGGACCATTACTAGTAGCTTATCGGATATTCACGGAGCAATAACTGGAGCAATAGCTAGTTTAAAGGGCCCTCTCCATGGTGGTGCTAATGAAGAAGTAATGCATATGATGAATAAAATTAAATCTCCAAATAACGCTCTTAAATGGATAAATAATGCATTAGATAAAAAAGAGGTAGTGATGGGTTTTGGGCATAGAGTTTATAAATCAGGAGACTCTAGGGTCCCAACCATGAGAAAATACTTTGCTAAAGTTGCCAAAATTAAAAAGGATAAAAAATTTGAAAAAATTTACGATATTGTTGAAAAAGTAATGATTGAAAGAAAAAATATTCATCCAAATGTCGATTATCCAACTGGTCCTACTTACCATTTGATGGGTTTCGATACTGATTTTTTTACACCAATATTTGTGATTTCAAGAATTACAGGTTGGTCAGCACACATAATGGAGCAACATGCTGCCAATAAACTTATTAGACCATTAGCGAGCTATAAAGGTAATAAACACAGAAAAGTATTACAATTAAATCAAAGATAAACACTTATTTGCTTGCCAAAATATTCTCCTTATCTATTTTCTGAATTTTGTAGCCGTTTGACTTAAGTTTTTCTTCAATCTCTTGCAATTTTTTTCCCTCAACAAAAGTACCATCAAAATGTTTTGACTCAAAAAATATTTTATTTATCTCTATTTTCTGAAAATTTATTGAATTCATAATTTTATATTCTGCACCTTCAACATCTATTTGAAGTTTATCAATTGATTTGATTGAATATTTTTGAATTAAATCATCAAAAGTAATAAATTCAATTTCAATAGTTTCTATATCATCTTCTTTTACGTCAAATCTTTTATTTCTATGATTTAGAATATGATTTTTATCAAAAGATCCTATTTGACTCGCCCAATGCTTTCCAAGTTTGGCTATCGACTCTTTTTTCACATAATAAAAAAAATCTTTTTTAGATTTGTCTATTATTGCATTTTTACAAATTGTAATTTTTCGATTATCCTTGTATTCAGAATTAAGTATTTCATAATTATAAGGAACAGGCTCAACTAAAAGTACGTTTCTATCTTGATATTCGTTTACTAGATCTTTTAAATAAAGTCCTGAATGTGCTCCAATAACTACTAAACCAAAGTCTTGCACTTGATATTAACTAAATGCTTCTACCCAAGTCCCTTGAGTTGATGCTTTAGAATACTCTGTTGCACGACCTTCAAAAAAGTTCATGTGCTCAACAGCATTTAACATTGTATCAAGCCATCCTAGAGGATTTTTTTCTACATCGTAAATTGGTTCAAGACCTAGTTGGACTAATCTTCTATTTCCAATAAATCTAATGTAATCTTTAACCTCTTGTGCTGTTAAGCCTTCCATTGGACCCATCTCAAAAGCTAAATCAATAAAAGAATCCTCATGCTCTACTATTGTTCTGCATGCTTCATAAAGTTCTTTCTTTAGTTTTGGTGTCCAAATTTCTGGATTTTCTTTTATAAACTCTTTAAAAATTCTTATCATAGAATTACAATGGAGAGTTTCGTCTCTAACCGACCAAGTTACTATTTGACCCATACCTTTCATTTTATTGTGTCTTGGAAAATTTAAAAGAATTGCAAAACTTGCAAATAACTGAAGTCCTTCTGTGAAAGCACTAAATACAGCAACAGTTTTGGCAATATCTTCTTTTGAGTTAACATTAAATCCTTGCATGTAGTCATATTTATCTTTCATCTCTTTGTATTTCATGAAAGCTGAATATTCAGATTCAGGCATACCGATTGTATCTAATAAATGAGAGTAAGCAGCTACGTGGACTGTTTCCATAGATGCAAAAGCAGTCATCATCATTAAAACTTCTGTTGGTTTAAATACTGTTGTGTAATGTCTTAAGTAACAGTTATTTACTTCAACATCTGCTTGAGTAAAAAATCTAAAAATTTGAGTTAAGAGATTTTTTTCTGGTTGAGACAAGTTTTTTTGCCAATCTCTTACGTCGTCTCCAAGTGGAACCTCTTCTGGTAACCAGTGTATTCTTTGTTGAGTTAACCATGCATCATAACACCAAGGATATCTAAATGGTTTGTATACAGGGTTCTCAACTAATAGACCCATCTTTTTAGGTTGAATTATTTCTTTATTTTCTGTCTTAATTTTATCTGCTACTGACATGATAAACACTCCTCATATTCTGGTTGATCGTTAGTTTGTTGATTTTTTGATTTATATACATTGGCTGTAACATCAATCGATTTTGTGTTGTTGATATTTTCAGCTCTTTGAATTGATTTTGATCTACAATAGTAAAGGCTTTTAAGACCTTTTTTCCATGCATCAAAATGAATTCTATGTAATTCTTTTTTATGAACATCAGCAGGTAGAAATAAATTTACCGATTGTGCTTGGGAGATATATTGAGTTCTATCTCCACTCAGTTCAACAATCCACTTTTGATTTAACTCAAAAGCAGTTTTAAAAACATCTTTTTCTAAATCAGTTAAAAAATCTAAGTGAGATACTGATCCTTGATTAGTTGTTATTGTTGACCAAGTTTCGTCATCGTTTTTACCATGACTTTCTAAGATCTCTTCTAAATATCTATTTCTAACATTAAAGGATCCAGATAAAGTTTTATGCGTATAACTATTGGCTGCAATTGGTTCAACACCAGGAGAAGCTCCTCCACAAATAATGGAAATAGAAGCTGTTGGTGCGATTGCTGTTTTGTTAGAAAATCTCTCATTAAATCCATATTCAGCTGCATCTGGACACGCACCTCGCTCTTCAGCTAATTCTTTTGATGCTTTATTTACTTGCTCATCAATTTGTTTGAATATTTTTTTATTCCAAGATTTAGCCATTACAGACTCAAGTGGAATTCTATGTTTTTGTAAAAAGGAATGAAAACCCATTACTCCAAGACCAACACTTCTTTCTCTCTCTGCAGAATATTTTGCATCCTTGAATTGGTCTGGGGCCTTATTAATAAAGTCTGACAAGACATTATCTAAAAATCTCATTACATCACTAATCATGTTTGGATCGTCTTTCCATTCATCGTATTTTTCTAAATTTAAAGATGATAAACAACAAACAGCAGTTCTGTCTCTTCCATCTTTATCAATGCCCGTAGGGAGAGTTATTTCACTACACAAATTAGAAGTTTTAACAGTTAGGTTTGCAAGTTTGTGGTGTTGTGGAATTTGTCTATTAACTGTATCAATATAAATAATGTATGGCTCACCAGTTTCAATTCTAGCTGTTAATAATCTAATCCATAAATTTCTTGCAGATATAGTTTGTTGAATGGATCCATCAGCTGGACTTTTAAGTGCCCACTGATCATCAGTTTCAACAGCACGCATAAATGCATCAGAAACTAAAACTCCGTGATGTAAATTTAAAGCTTTTCTGTTTGGATCACCACCAGTTGGTCTTCGCATTTCAATAAACTCTTCTATTTCAGGATGATCAATAGGAAGATAACAAGCAGCTGAACCTCTTCTTAAAGATCCTTGACTTATTGCCATAGTTAAAGAATCCATAACTTTAATAAATGGAATTATCCCAGATGTTTTTCCGACTTTACCGATCTTTTCTCCAATTGATCTTAGATTACCCCAATAACTTCCTATACCTCCACCCTTGGCAGCTAGCCAAACATTTTCACTCCAAAGATCTAAAATACCACCTAGACTATCTGATGCTTCGTTTAAAAAACAAGAAATGGGCAATCCTCTTTTGGTACCACCATTCGACAAAACTGGAGTTGCTGGCATGAACCAAAGATTACTAATGTAATTGTAAATTCTTTGAGCGTGTAAATTATCATCAGCATATGTGCTTGCTACTCTCGCAAACAAGTCTTGATAAGACTCATTATGACCAAGATATCTATCTTTCAATGTTGCCTTACCAAAATCAGTTAAGTTTGCATCTCGAGAACGATCTATTTTGATTATGATACCTTTGTCATTCTGAAAAAGTTCAGTTTCGTTGTTTAGTGAAAAAAGGTCTGGTCTATTATTTTTTTCTACTTCTTTAACTTGTGGGCTATATTCAGAGACAGCTTTCTTTAGGGCCTGCGATAGAATTTTATTCATATTTTTGTATTATATTTTGTTATTAGTACGAAAACAACTATATGTTGTGTGCGTTTAGCGTTAATACACTATATAAACAACAAATCAATAGAACATTTATAGAACACAAGGAAAAAAAATCAATAAAAAAATTAAAAAAAATGTAAGTAATTAACAATAATGTCAGTAAATTTAAAAATCGACCCCTATGGTTTTAGAGAGTATGACGCTCGATGGTTGTATGAAAAAGACATAAATCTCCTAGGCATAACGAATCTTGGCAAAGGACTAGGTACACAAATTATAAAACAAACAAATAAAACTAATCCAAAAGTAATTGTTGGTCATGATTATCGATCATATAGCGAAGATATAAAAGCAGCGCTTAAAAAAGGTTTAGTTTCAACAGGTTGCTATGTTGAAGATGTAGGTTTGTCTTTGTCTCCGATGGTTTATTTTGCACAATTCCATTTTAATTCTGATGCTGTTGCAATGGTAACTGCAAGTCATAACGATAATGGTTGGACAGGTGTTAAAATGGGTATTAGGAAAGGATTAACACATGCACCTGAAGAAATGAAAGAATTAAAAGAAATAACATTAAGTGAAAACTTTGTAAACGGACAAGGTCAGGAAAAAAAAATAGAAGATTTTCAAGATATATATAAAAAAAACTTAATAGATAACAATAAAATTAAAAAAAAAATTAAAGCAGTAGTAGCTTGTGGTAATGGAACTGCAGGAATTTTTGCTCCCGATATTTTGCGTGGAATTGGTTGTGATGTAATAGAACTTGATTGTAATTTAGACTGGACCTTCCCCAAATATAATCCTAATCCAGAAGATTTAAAAATGTTACATGCAATTTCAGATGCTGTTAAAAAAAATAATGCTGATATTGGGTTTGGATTTGATGGTGATGGTGACAGAGTAGGAGTAATTGATAATGAAGGAAATGAAATATTTTCAGATAAAATAGGATTATTAATTGCAAGAAGTTTATCAAATAAATATAAAAATTCAGTTTTTGTAGTGGATGTAAAGTCAACAGGGTTGTATGCAAATGATAAATTATTAAATACTAATAAATGTAAAACAATTTATTGGAAAACTGGCCATTCACATATCAAGAGAAAAGTTAACAATGAAAACGCCTTGGCAGGATTTGAAAAGAGTGGACACTTTTTTTTCAATGAACCTTTGGGTTATGGGTATGACGATGGTATCAATTCAGCGATCCAAGTTTGTCATTTATTGGATAAACAGAACAAAAAAATGAATGAAATCATTAAAGAAATTCCAAAAACATTTCAAACACCTACTATGGCTCCTTATTGTAAGGATGAGGATAAATACGTGTTGGTAGATAAAATTGTTAAAGATATTGAAAAACTGAAAAATGAAAAAGTTAAAATAGATGACCAGGAAATTGAGGAAATCTTGACAATAAATGGAGTTAGATTTTCGTTTAAAGACGGCTCATGGGGTTTGATAAGAGCTTCCTCTAATAAACCTTCGTTAGTAATTGTAACAGAAAGTCCTACATCTGATGATAGAAAGTTAAAAATATTTAGATTTATAGACACTTTACTTCAAAAAACAGGTAAGATTGGTGAATACGACCAAAAAATTTAATTAATCATTCTTTATCTTCAGACTCGTTTTTATTTGATGAGTTGTCACTATAAAATTTTTTAATTAATTCTTCTTCCTTCTTTTTTTGCTCTAAATCAAATTTTTCCTCCCACTCTTTCAACCTTTTCTCTTCCTCTTGAATTCTTTGTTCTTCCTCTAATTTCTGTTTAATTTCTCTATCTTTTTCCTCCTCAATTCTTTTTTGTTCTTCCTCTTCTTTTCTTAATTCTTCTGTTCTTTCATGCTCTTCTTTTTGACGTAGAAATCTCTCCTCTTCTTCAGCTTTAATTTTTTCCTCTTTAAGTCTTAATTCTTCTTCTTTAACTCTTTGTTCTGCTTGCTCCTTTAAAATTTGTCTCTCTATCTCTTTTTGTCTCTCATTTTCGATCTCTTTTAGTCTAATTTCTGACTCTTTAAGTTTTTCCTCCTCATATTTTAATCTTTTAGCTGCTTCTCGATTTTTTTGTTCCTCATCTAATCTTTTTTGTCTTTCTATTTCACTAAGTCTAATTTGTTCTTGTCTTTCTCTCTCTTTTTCTTCTCTTAATTGTTGTGCTTTGATTTCTTTTTCTTTTAAAGCTTGTTCTTTTGCTTTTATTTTTTCTTCCCTCTCCCTTTGTCTCTCTAACATTCTTAATCTAAGTTCTTCCTCTTTAATCTTTCTGGCATCCTCTCTAATTTTTCTAGCTTCCTCGTCTTTAATTTTTTGTTGTTCAATTAATATTCTTTTAGCTTCAATTTTTTTTCTTCTTTCCTCATTTTTTTTAATTTGCTTTTCGTTTTCAATAATCAGTCTTCTTTGTTCAAGAATTTGTTTTTTTTCTTCTTTTATTCTTTCTTCTTTTTCTCTTTGAGCTTGTTTTTTTTGTAATTCTAATTCTCTTTTTTCATTGATAATTCTTTGCTTTTCAGACCTTTTTTTACTTATTGCTCTGTCTTTTTGTAACTTTTTATAGAAATTCTCTAATTTATTTTTACCTTGTTCAATGAAATTAAATGGGTTCATATCAAATTTACCCTTTTTACTAGCTCGACTATCAGATTTATTGTTATCTCTTTTTTTTTGAGCCATATTAAAAGTTAACACTATTTAAATTATTTTAAATATAAACCATGTGTTTAAATTGAGGTTTTTTGATTATTTCAATTTTTACGTGCACAATGAGATAATTTTTTTAAAAAAATATTTTGATTCGTAAGGAGAATCGAATAATTTTCAGATATGGGTGGTAGAGGGAGACTGAAGCCACCCTTTTTTTTAGTACTTCTTATTCTTAATAACTTTATATTCAAAATTTTGAGTTGTTTCGTTTACACTAATTAGTTTAGCGCCATTTTTTATGTGAAATTTATAAGCCATATCTGTTAAAGGAGATAAAGTTACTAATCTGTTGAGATGATTTGATTTCTTTATTTTATTAAATACTTCTTTGACAATTAATTTTCCACCACCTTTTTTTTTTGACCATACCGTATAGGCGATTGCAATTTTACCTACATTCTGTCCTCTTAGAGTACTCTGTAAATGAGCATCTTGACTCATAATATCTAACTCTTCTACAGACTTTGGTATTTCATTTGTATAAGCAAAACACATGACAGCATGGATTTCTCTTTTATACTTAACCCCAAAAATTTTTCTTCCATAACTTCTTCTAAAAGTATTATCAAGCTCTGGTCTTACAGGATCTTCTTTAGTATTACATTCTTTCAACTCTACTAATTCTGCGCCTTTAACCCAATCGAAAAAATTACCAATATTTTTACCTATAATTTGTTTATTTTTTCTAAATCTTGCTTTTATTCTTGGCTTAAATTTCTTGGTTCTTTTTGAATAGTTTTTAATAGAACCATCTTTCAAATATTTAGCTACAAGTTTTTCTTTAACGACTTTAATAATTTCTCTCATAATTTTAAATTAGTTATAAACTAAAATATCTAAATATAAAAATTGTCCCAATAACATAGAGAAAAACTCCAAACATTCTTTGAGCTTTAATTTTACTCATTTTATGTACTGTATTAACTCCTACTCTTGCCATTAAAGTTGTTATTGGAATAAATATTAAAAAAGCTGGGATATTTACAAAACCAATACTTAAAGGCAGACTAACATCTAAATAAAGTCCAGTTGAAAAAAATCCTATTGTGCCTGAAATGGAAATAACCCAACCAATTGCAGCAGCGCTACCAATAGCTTTTGTAATTGGATATCCAAAAAATCTTAATATAGGAACATTCATCATTGCTCCTGTAATACCCATAGGTGCAGAAATTGAACCAGATATAAAGCCTAAAATAGCTTTCGAAAAAAAACCAAAACTAGGTTTAATTTTGTTTGAATTTTCTTGTTCTAAAAGCAGGTAAGCACCAAACATGAAAACAACAATTGAAAAAAAAAGAACTAAATATTTTGTTTTTAAAAAAGCTGCTAAAAATGAACCAAAAAATACTCCCAAAATAACAAATGATCCAAAAATTTTTAAAATACTTAAATCAACTGCATTATGTTTTCTGTGGGTAAGAACAGAGGCTGTTGAAGTAAATATCGTTATGAAAAATGCAGTACCAACAGCTAAGTGCATTGTGTAATCATCAGTAAGATTTAAAAAGTCAAATATAAAAAAAAGAAATGGAACCGATATTAAGCCACCTCCTATCCCAAAAAGGCCAGCAAAAAAACCAACAGGTATAGCAGCCATGACCATCAAAATAATCAAATAAAAATAATTTAGATTTGTAAGGGAGTCGGTCAATTTTTATATTTTTAATTTATACTTAAATACTCGATAAAAGATCGTATTGATACTAAAATTAAGAATATTCCAAAAATTTTACTAAGTAATTTTTTATCAATTTTATGAACAACTTTAGCTCCTATGCGAGCCATAATCATTGTAACAGGTACAAATACTGCAAAACCTAGTAGATTTATGTAACCAACGCTATAGGGAGTATTGACATTATCAATTATCTTACCACCAGTTATCATTGTAATTGTTCCTGTTATAGCAATTAAAAATCCAACTGCTGCTGCTGTACCTATTGATTTTCTAATGTCATATCCAAAAGTTCTCATAAATGGAACCATTAAAGATCCACCTCCAATACCTAAAGGCACAGATATAAATCCAATAATTACACCGGAAACATTTTTTACAATAGCTGAAATTTGTTTGGGATTATCTACTAATTTTTCTCTTAAAAATATAAAAAACAATCCAACCATGAGGGCGAAGATTGAAAAAAATAAAACTAATGTGGGAGTTTTTAAATTCACAGCTAAGAAAGTCCCACCAATAACACCTGCTAAAATAAAAACACCAAATGATCTGACCATTTTAAAATCAACAGCATCATACTCTTTATGGGTCATTGTTGAAATGATTGAAGTGGGAATAATTATTGCAAGTGATGTTCCAACCGAAAGATGCATTCTCGTGACGATATCGAAATCCAAAACAGTAAAAGCATAATAAAGCGCAGGAACCATTACAATACCACCACCTACCCCCAACAATCCAGCCATGAAACCCGCTCCCGCAGCCGCAACTGCTAAAACAAATAATAAATTTATTAATTCAGCAATAGCAATTGTTTCCATTAGGAACTTACTTGATTGGCTTTTTCGTTATTTTGAACAATAGTCATAATATGTTTGGCCTTTTGGAAATCAGAATCTCTCGCCATCATATTATCACTTAAATATCTTTTCCAATCTTTGGAACCTACCTGACCATGGTATAAACCAACTGTGTGTCTCATTATATGATTTACTTTAGTTCCCTTCTTTACTTCATTATCCAAATATTCTAAAAGTTTTTTAACGACTTCTTCTCTTGAAGGATTGTCATTTGTTTTAAATATCTTTTTTTCAATTTCAACCAGTGAATATGGATTTTGGTAGATTGACCTACCAATCATTACTCCGTCACAAAATTTCATGTGATCATTTATTTCGCTTACTTTAGTTATTCCACCATTTATAATTATTTCTAAATCTGGATTTGCTTTTTTAATCTCATAAACCATTTTGTAATTTAATTTTGGAATATTTAAGTTTTGCTTTGGTGACAATCCAGAAAGCATTGCTTTTCTTGCATGTAAAATGAATGTTTTGGTACCTACGTCCCTTAACTTGTGAATAAAATTATTAAGATAGTTAAAATCTTCAACATCATCAAAACCTATGCGAGTTTTGGCTGTAACAGGAATTTTACACGCTTTAACCATAGAATGAATACATTCCGCTACTAAATCTGGTTCCTTCATTAGACATGCACCAAACTTATTTTTTTGAACCTTTTTACTTGGACATCCAAGATTAATATTTATTTCATCATATCCCATGTCCTCTGCAATTTTTGCGACCTCTGCCAATTCATTTTTGTCAGATCCACCAACCTGTAAAGCTAAAGGTTTTTCCTCAGGGCTAAATGATAAAATTTTATTTCTATCTCCATGAATTGCAGATTTTGTGGCGACCATCTCGGTATAAAGCATTACATTTTTGCTCATTAATCTAAGAAAAAAACGATCGTGCCTATCAGTACAATCCATCATTGGAGCGACTGAAACTTTTCTATTAATTTTTTTTTTAGTATCCAAGTGCTTTACCCATGATTTTATCAGGTAACCATGTAACAATTTCAGGAAAAATACATAGAATTAAAATAGCCAATGCCATAATTATCATGAACGGAATAGAGCCTTTTAAAATTTCAGATAAACTTACATCTGGGGTAATACCCTTTATAATATAAAGATTTAATCCAACAGGAGGAGTTATCAATCCTATTTCCATATTAATAGTAAATACAATTGCAAACCAATAAGGATCAAATCCTAAAGTTGTTATTACTGGCAACAAAATTGCAGAGGTCATAACAATCACTGCAACAGGAGGTAAAAAGAAACCAGCGATCAAAAGAAATATATTAATTAAAATAAATACAACCCACTTATTTGAACTTAACTCAACCATACTTTGAGCTAATGACTGAGTTACGTATAGTTGTGAAAGAGTGAATGCAAAAAGATAAGAGGCTG
Organism: Pelagibacteraceae bacterium AG-349-L23; assembly: GCA_003281045.1. Taxonomy (GTDB): domain Bacteria; phylum Pseudomonadota; class Alphaproteobacteria; order Pelagibacterales; family Pelagibacteraceae; genus Pelagibacter. The sequence continues at coordinate 47,335 of QCDD01000005.1, forward strand.
CAATAATAAACATTATCATTACACTTTCTTTCATTGATACTTTAACAATGTTCCAAATCTTTTTTGGCTGATAAATTTTGTAAACAACAGCTATCAAGACAAAAACTAAGAACGCTCCAACACCAGATGCTTCCGACGGAGTTGCAACCCCACCATATAAAACGTATAAAACTCCTGCAATAATTGCTAAGAATGGAAGAATTCTGGGTAATACTTCAAGTTTTTCTTTTAATGTTGGCTTTACCCTATTTCGTAAAGCTTTTGCAGCATCTTTATCAATAAAATAACTATGGATGAGTGCCCAAATTGCAAACATTCCTGCTAACATGAAACCTGGCACTAACCCACATAAAAATAATCTTCCGATTGATGTTCCGGTTGCGATTCCATAAACAATTAAAACAATGCTTGGAGGAATTAAAACTCCTAGTGTTCCACCAGCTGCAATAGTTCCTGTAGCTATTTGATCTGAATAGCCCCTTTTCCTCATTTCTGGTATTCCCATAGTTCCAATAGCTGCACAAGTTGCAGGACTTGATCCACTTAATGCAGCAAAAATTGAACATGCTCCTATATTAGAAATAACTAATCCACCCGGTACTCTCCAAAGCCATCTATCTAATCCTGTGTATAAATCTTTACCTGCAGGAGAATTAGCAACTGCCATTCCCATTAAAATAAACATTGGTATCGATAGTAAAACAAACGAATTTAATCCAGCAAAGAATGTTTCAGCAAAAACATCAAGCATTTGAAAACCCTCAAATGATACTAAAAGTACTATTGATACAAAACTCAAACCAAAAGCAATTGGAATTCCAGAAAAGAGTACCAGCAAAGTAAAAACTGCAACAATTAAAGCTATTATTAATGGGTCCATTAATTATAATCCTTATCGTCAGTTAGTTTGATAATTTCAGCTATATATTGAAGAATCATTAGTATAGCACCTAAAGCCATTGAAGAATATGGTATCCATAAAGGTGGATCCCAAACTGTTCCAGTCGAATAATTTTTGGTAAATGCTTCCTCAACCATTAAAAATCCAAAATAAAATAAAATTAGAAAAAATAATAAACTTAATAATGAAGTAAAAATTTTTAAGCGAATGATATTTTTTTTGGATAGAAAGTCATAAATCCATTCCATGCTTACGTGAGCTTTTTCACTAAGTACATACACACTTCCTATAAAAGTTGATGCAACTAGTAACATGGTAACTAATTCTGTTTGCCAAGTAATTGCTCTTTGAAAAAAATATCTCTCAAAAACTAGCTCTACAATAACTAAAATTGATAAGAGCAAAGCTAATACTGCAAAAGCACCACAAGCTTTTGCGATAAAATCACAAAATTTAAGATATTTTTTTTTCATAAAAAAACCCCTATTTAATAGAAATAAATAGGGGTTCTTTATATATTATTTTATTTAACTGCTAAAGCCATTTCCATCAGCTTATCACCACCTGGAACTTTATCAGCGAATGCCTTGTGAGATGATTTTTTCGCAATCTCTACCCACGCAGCATGATCTTTTTCGTTCATGTATACTAATTTAACACCTGCAGCTTTATAAGCTTCTTCAAACTTTTTATCTAAGTTTTCAACTTGAGCTGTCATGTATTTTTCAGCAACTTTTCCTGCTTTCATTAAAGCTTTTTGCTGCTTAGAATTTAAAGCATCAAAAGACTTTTTAGACATCAGAATTGGCTCATACATAAACCATAATCCAAATTTTCCTGGAGGTGTTGCGCATGAAACTTGCTCATAAATTTTGTAACTCACAAAACTTCCTGAGCTAGTATTTGCACCTGTTAATACACCTGTTTGTAAACCAGTATAAATTTCAGATGATGGCATACTTTGTATACCTGCTCCTGCAGCTTCTAACATTTGGTTAAATGCTTTACCCGCAGCTCTCATCACTTGTCCTTTTGCGTCGCTAGGGTTTTTAATACATTTTGTTTTTGAAGCAAAACCACCACCTAACCAAGCATCAGATAAAACTACAACACCAGCATCATTAATGATTTTTTTAATTTCAGTCATCATTGGACCTTTATTAAATCTTAATGCGTGATCATGATTTTTTACAGTTCCTGGCATTAACGTTGCATCAAATTCTGGATGAAACTTAGATGCGTATGCTAAAGGAAAAGCAGAAATATCTAACTGACCAGTTGTCATAGGTTTCCACTGTTCTTTTGGTTTATATAATGATTTAGCTGGATAAATTCTGATATCTATTCCAACATTTGCTTTTTTAACCTCGTCAGCAATGATTTGAACCATTTCATGACGTGGATCATAAGATCCATCAGCTCTTGGAGTACCAGGCCATTGGTGACTTGCTTTTAGCGTAACTGCATAAGCAGAACCAATAGTAGTAAAAACAAAAACTAATGAAGTTAAATATAAAGATATTCTTTTTAACATTATTTTTTCCCTCTATTGTTATTTTTAATAATTCAATTAAAGTGAACTTATTAATAAGAGTCAAGTCGACAAAAACTCATGTAAGATAAATAATATGGATGGACCTTTAAAAAACCTACTGGTAGTTGATTTAACAAGAGTATTAGTTGGTCCTTACTGCACTATGATATTATCTGATTTAGGAGCTAGAGTAATTAAAGTTGAAGCACCTGAAATTGGAGATGACTCAAGAAAATTTGGACCATTTATAAAAGATTACTCTGCTTATTTCATGTCTCTTAACAGAGGAAAGGAAAGTATTGCACTTAATTTAAAGAATGATGAAGATAAAAAAATTTTTGAAAAAATTTTATCTGAAGCAGATATTTTAGTTGAAAATTTCAAACCTGGAACTTTAGAAAAATGGGGGTTTGGCTGGAAAGATGTTAATAAGAAATATCCAAAACTAATTTATGCTTCAGCATCAGGCTTTGGTCAAACTGGTCCACTTAAAGAATTACCCGCTTACGACATGGTAGTTCAAGGTATGGGCGGTTTAATGAGTGTTACTGGTCAACCAAACTCTGAACCTACTAGAGTTGGAACATCGATTGGCGATATTACTGCTGGGCTTTTTACTGCGATAGGTATTAATGCAGCTTTATACGATAGACAAAAAACTGGAAAAGGAATGTTCATAGATGTTTCTATGCTTGATTGTCAAATAGCTATATTAGAAAACGCTATAGCACGTTATCTATCTAAAAATGAAATTCCAAAACCAATGGGTTCAAGACATCCATCAATTGCACCCTTTGAAGCCTTTAAGACAAAAGATAGTTATATAATCATTGCAGCTGGAAATGATAAACTTTTTGAAAAACTTTGTAATCTTCTTCAAATCCCAGAAGTAAGTAAAGATCCAAAATTTTCAGATAATTCATCTAGAGCAAAAAATATGGATGAGCTTAAAAAAATTTTAGAGGAAAAATTATTAAGTAAAAAAACAGGTGATTGGGTTAGTGAAATGGAAAAAGATAAAATTCCATGTGGACCAATTTTTAATATCAAAGAGGCTGTTGAAAACCCACAAATAGAGTCTAGAAACATGATTGTTAAAGCGTTTCACAAAGTTGTTGGGGATTTTAAACTGGCTGGTAACCCAATTAAAATGTCCTCTTATAAAGATGAAAAAACAAGAGGTGACATACCTGATTTAGATGAACATCGACAAAAAATTATCAAGGAATTTTGTAACTAATAAATTTTAAGAGTTTGAAGTGTCAGTGTCGTCTGCTGCTTGATCTTCACTTTCAGAAACTTGATCTAAAGAAACGTCTCCCTGTTCTGCTTCAGCATCATCGGATACAGGAGCTTCTGGCACTTCAGGCTTAGCTGTGTCTGATAATTCTGCTAAATCATCTTTAGAAACTTGAATTTTTTCAGGAGCTTTTCTTGCTCTTTTAGATGGTAAAATAGGTGTTCCACTTTTTGAGATCTCACCTTTGTATAAGCTTTCAAAATCATCACCCACGTCCTCATCAGCTTCGGCACCATCATCAACTTGTTCTACATGTTTTCTTAATTTGTAGACAGCGCTTTCAGTTAAATCGTCTACTTTAATATTTTCTTCAGCTATTTCTCTTAAAGCAATCACTGTATTTTTATCATTATCACGATCTAAAGTTGGCTCTATCCCAGTATTGAGTTGAGTTGCTCTTTCCTTTGCAACTAAAACTAATTCATATGGGCTATCTACTTTATCAATACAATCTTCTACTGTAACTCTTGCCATGCCGGTTATCTATAAGTTGTGATTAAAAAAAGCAAGGATTATTTAAATATATTCAGGATTTAACCTATTTCTGACCATGAACAGAGCAATTAAAGATAAGAAAATATATACAAATGAAATCACCGCTATTTGCTCAATTGTAAAGCCTTTGTCAATTAACAATCCAAATAAAGCTGTGCCAAAGGCAGTAGAAAATACCATCAATGCTGTTGTTAGTGCTTTAATTGAGCCAATGTATTTTACGCCATAAATCTCAGCCCAAGTAGAGGACCCCAAGACATTGGCAAGCCCATTTGAAATTCCAATTAAACCAAGGAATATAAAAGCAGAAATAGAAATATCTAAATAAAACAAAACCAACATTGAAATCAACAAAGGTATGTTCATAAAGATCAATAATTTTCTGCTGGTAAATTTATCGATTAAAAACCCAGAGCCCAACAAAGTAATTACTGATAAGACAGAATAAGCCATAAATGATTGTGCTATAACAAATTCACCCCACTCTTTCGATTCTGTTATATATGATTGATAAACAAATACACCGGTAGCAATCCAAGGCATTGCTAACATATTCAAACAAACTATATAAAATCTATAATCTTTTAAAACCTCAATACGTGTCCAATTTTTAATTTCTTTTTCAACAAAATTTTGATCATTTACATCTTCTCTAGAATCAAAGTTCAGGTTTTTAATTAAGGCAAAAGAAATCAATGGTAAAAAAAATAGAATTAATACAGAAATAGACAGCCAAATGTTTTGCCACGCAGTTAAAGTAAGTAAATAGACAATTAAAACTGGTAAAATAAATTCTGCAGTTGATAATCCAAACCAACCAATACTTAAAGCTTTGCCTCTAGATTTAGTAAAAAATCTTGAAATTGTTGTAGTTGCTGTGTGAGACATTAATCCTTGACCAGAAAACCTCATTAAAAAAACAGAAATAAATAAAAAAACTATTGATGAAATTTTTGAAAAGAAAAAACAAGAAAAAGCTAACAAAAGAGTTACATATAAAGCAAATCTAAAAATATTTATGTCATCAATTTTTTTACCAACCCAAATTAAAAGAAAGCTACTCAATAATGTTGCAGAAGCATAAATTGAGCCAAATTGTCCATGAGTTATTGAAAGTGTTTCTCGAATACTTGAATTGAATAAACCAAGAAAAAAACTCTGTCCAAAACTAGAAAAAAATGTAAAAATAAATCCAAATATAATTACTTTTAAACTTAAACTTTTAAACATAAAAAATTATGAGTTGTAATGTTGCTTTCATAGGTCTTGGTGTAATGGGCTATCCAATGGCAGGATATATATCAAAAGGTGGTCACAATGTAACTGTTTTTAATCGTACAAAATCAAAAGCAGAAAAGTGGGTTGTCGAATATAAAGGTAAAATGTCTGAAACTCCAGCGGATGCCGCTAAAGATGCTGAATATATTTTTACCTGTGTTGGTAATGATAATGATTTAAGAGAAGTAACTTTTGGTGACAAAGGAGCTTTCAAATCAATTAAAAAGGGCGCAGTCTACATTGATAACACTACAGCCTCAGCAACAATTGCTAAAGAAATATATGAGTTCGCAAAGAAAAATGGATTTGGTGCGTTAGATGCACCTGTATCTGGTGGACAAGCTGGAGCAGAGAATGGTGCACTAACAGTAATGATCGGTGGCGATCAGGCTGACTTTGATAAAGCAAAAGATAAAATTGATTGTTATAGCAAAAAAATGAAATTACTTGGTAAAGCTGGTTGTGGACAATTAGCTAAGATGGTTAATCAAATTTGTATTGCAGGATTGGTTCAAGGATTATCTGAAGGAATTAATTTTGGAATGAAAGCTGGATTAAATATGGAGGATGTAATTGAAGTTATTTCAAAAGGTGCAGCTCAGTCTTGGCAAATGGAAAATAGATATAAAACAATGATTGATGATAAGTTTGATTTTGGTTTTGCAGTTGACTGGATGAGAAAAGATCTAAAAATTGCAATGGATGAAGCAAAAAATAATGGTTCATTGTTACCTGTAACAGAACTAGTAGATAAGTTTTATGGAGAAGTACAAGGATTGGGAGGTAATCGTTGGGACACTTCAAGCTTAATTAAAAGATTCAGAAAGTAATGTATGCAACCGGCATACTATGAAAATTTTGAGGAAATTCAAAATAAGTATTGGTCTATGCTCGATGATGCTGTGACTAATAGAGGTTCTCCTTTTAGAATTCCTGTCTTTATTTCTGCCCACCAAAATGAGGTAGATGGAAGAATTGTTGTTCTAAGAAAATCAGATAGAGCAAACAATCTATTACAATTTCATACTGATTTAAGATCACCAAAAGTAGAAATTCTTAAGAAAAATAATAACGCTTCTTTAGTTTTCTACGATAAAGAGGAAAAGATACAATTAAGAGTAAAAGTTGAGTGTGAAATAAATAATCAAAATTCTACGACAGAGGAATCTTGGAAAAAAACTCAACATATCAGTAGAAGATGTTATCTAACCGATAGTCCTCCAGGAACTATGTCAGAAAATCCAACATCAGGCATGATATCTAAATTAGAAGATTTTGATTATACAATGGAACAAAGCGAAGAAGGTTACAAAAACTTTACAGTTATAAAATGTAAAATAAAGTCTATTGAATGGTTATATCTTGCAGCTAAAGGACATCGAAGAGCAAAATTTGATTTAGAAACTAATAAAAATGCTTGGATGGTTCCTTAAAAAATTGATTTAGAATATTTTTTCCAATTATCTTGATAGTGCTTTGTGTTTTCAAAAACTGCTTTCTTTTCCTCTTCAGTGACCTCTCTTACAACTTTACCAGGTGAACCTATTACTAAAGAGTTATCTGGTATCTCTTTGTTTTCAGTAATTAAAGCTTTTGCACCTATGATACAATTTTTTCCAATCTTAGCGTTATTAAGAATCACTGCACCAATTCCAATTAAACTATTATCCCCTATAGTGCATCCATGAAGCATGACCATATGACCTATGGTTACGTCTTTGCCAACTTTAATGGGATATCCTGGATCGGTATGTAAAACACATCCATCTTGAACATTTGATCCCTCACCTATATGAATATTT
>QCDD01000006.1 GCA_003281045.1 Pelagibacteraceae bacterium AG-349-L23
GTTACGAAAACACTAGAGGCAATTGCTGGATCAATTTTCATTTTTTTTAACGTGACTGGAACAAGTATTCCGAATAAACCTGCCACTACCATTGTCAAAATCATTGAGATAGATATTATTAATGATAATTGATAATCTTGAAACCAAACTTGAACGATAAAAGAACTTATCACAGCAAAAATTATTCCATTTAGAATACCAATATTAAATTCCTTAATAATGTTTTGATTAAAGTTATTTTTTGTTAAATCATTTGTTGCTAAAGTTCTAACAGTGACTGCTAAAGTTTGCATACCTGCATTACCACCCATAGATGCAACTATTGGCATTAAAAATGCCAAGACAACCATTTGTTCAATGGTTGCACCAAACAAACTTATACAATAAGTAGCCAGAAATGCTGTGAATAAGTTTAATAGTAACCAGTTAAATCGTCTTTTAGTTTTTGTGATAACACCATCTGTAATTTCTTCGTCTCCAACACCAGCTAATCTTAAAGCATCTTCCTCAGCCTCTTCTTTTAAAACTGTTAATACATCATCGGAAGTTATCATTCCTACAAGTTTATTATTCTTATCTACAACACAAGCTGAGTTTAAACCATAATTTTCAAATGAGTTACCAACTTCTTCTCTATCCATATCCACTGGAACTAAAAAAATTGAATCATCCATAATTGAGGACATTTTTGTTTCTCTAGGTGTTCTTAATACTTTAGAGGATGGTACAGCACCAATAGGTTTAAAATTTTCATCAACAATATAAATTTCTAAAAATTCCTCTGGTAAGTCTTTATTCTCTCTTAAATAATCAATAGTTTGTCCTACCGACCAGTTACTTGGGATTGCTGTAAATTCTCTTTGCATTATCCTAGCAGCACTATCCTCTGGATAACTAAGACCTTCTAATAAAGCAAAACGATCTTTTGGGGGTAATAAACTTAATATTGAATTTTTATCTTTTTCTTCAACATTTTCTAAAATAGCTATGGCGTCATCAGACTCTAAATTTTTTAAAATCCTAACAATTGCATCTGAGGAAAGATATTTAATGATTTCTGATTGAACAGACTCATTTAATTCAACAAATACTTCTGGATCAATCTTAAAATTATTTAATTTTATTAAACTTTCTCTGTCATTTTCACTTAAATGCTCAATAATATCAGCAGCATCAGCGGGATGCATTTCCTCAAAAGATCTAGTTATAAAAGATGCATCATTTGAGGTAATTTTGTCTGTTACAACTTTTATATATTCCTTATTAAATTCAAAATTGACTTTTTTATCTTTAATTTTTTTTATTAAAGTCATAAATACACCTATTATTTAGACGGATCTTTTAATACAAAATGAAAAGAATACAATTTTTAAATGCCTATAGAAATTAAAAAGTCCCAAAATCCAGTAAAATATGAAGACGCAATATCATTTATGGAAGATCGACTTAAAGATATCGATCTAAAAAAAGTAGATGATTTGATTTGGGTTTTAGAACACGATCATATCTATACATCGGGAACAAGCTATAAAGAAAATGAGATAATAGATAAATCTATAAATATTATAAAAACTAATAGAGGTGGTAAAATAACTTATCATGGACCAGGACAACTCATTTGTTATTTTGTAATTGATTTAAAGAAAGGTAAGAAAGATATTAGAAAATTCATATCTGTAATTGAAAAATCAATTATTGAAACCCTGAGCCTCTATAACATAGAAACATTTGCTGATAAAGAAAATATTGGTATTTGGTACAATGATAATTCAACCATAAAAAAAGTTGCTGCAATTGGGGTCAGGGTAAGTAAATGGATAGCTTATCATGGTTTTTCTATCAATATTAATAACGATTTAAAAAAATATGACGCGATTATTCCTTGTGGGATTAAAGATAAAGGTATTACTAATCTCAAACAAATTAAAAATCAAAATTATGATGATTTAGAAAATAAGTTAATAGAAATATTTAAAACTAATTTGAAAAATTTAATCTTTTAGTCCTCAACAACTTATTGAAATAATCTGGTAATAATGCTTTGTACGTATATTTTTTTTCATTAATCATAAATTTTATTTGATAGGAATGAAGCATCAAATCTTTGTTTATACCTTTCGATGAAACAGATGAATTATATTTTTTATCACCAAAAATTGAATGTCCAATGTTAAATAATTGTTTTCGCAATTGATGTTTTCTTCCTGTGATCGGTTTCATTTCGACTAAACTAGCATTGGTATTTTTATCTATCACTTTAAAAATCGTTTTAGCTTTTTCAATAATTTTTTTTCCATTATCAAACCTTATCAAATTATCATTCCATTCACCTGAGTCTTTTTCAATTTCTCCGTTACATATTGCCAAATAAGTTTTGTGTACTTTTCTTAATCTAAATAGAGAGGTTAATAGTTGAGCTGTTTGTCTATTTTTCGCAATAATAAAAACACCTGAGGTATCTTTGTCTAATCTATGAACAGAAAATGGTTTTGTTCCTTGAAATATTTCACTTTTTGCAAATATATCTACTAGATTTTTTTTTGACTTTGTTCCACCTTGAACCGATATTCCTGCACTTTTATTTAAAACTATAAAATCTTCATTGTTATCTATGATCAGATCTTCGTTAGATTTTATTACCTCAATGGATGGATTGAATTGTTTTTTCTCGTGTTTAATTTTTTCTTTAAAATCAATATTGAAGAGTTCTATTTTATCATTTGTTTTAATCTTAAAAGAGCTTTTTATTTTTTTTTTATTTATTTTAATTTTTCCTAACCTTAAACTCTTTTCAATAAGACTTTGTGGTAATTTTCCTAATTTACTTCTTAACCATCTATCAATACGCATGTTATTACACGTTGACTCAACGATAAAACTTCTAATCATGAATATTTAAGACTTTTATTTATGCTGTGGCAGTTTTCTTATCTTCTTTTTTTTCAACTTCTTTTGCTGAATCTTTCTTTTTTTTATCAACTTTTTTGGCTTGAACGTCTCTATCAACAAATTCAATTATAGCCATAGGCGCATTATCTCCGTATCTAAAACCTGCTTTAATAATTCTTGTATAACCACCAGCTCTTTTTTCGTATCTTTTAGATAAGGTTTTTTTTACTTTGTTGGCTGACTTAATATCCTGCAATTGAGAAATCAAAATTTTAGTATTATGCAAACTATCTTTTTTACCTAATGTGATTATTTTATCAGCCTGTGGCTTTAAAAATTTTGCTTTTGGTAAAGTTGTTTTAATTTGCTCATACTTTATTAATGAATTAAGCATATTTTTAAGCAGCGCTTTTCGGTGTTCAGAAGTTCTGTTTAACTTCTTATTTGCCATTCCATGTCTCATTAGATGCTTTCCTCTAATTTTTTAGACATTTCTGCGATATTATCTGGTGGCCAATTTGGAATTTCCATCCCTAAATAAAGAGACATACCAGTTAAGACTTCTTTAATTTCATTTAATGATTTTCTTCCAAAATTTGGGGTTCTTAACATCTCACCCTCAGATTTTTGAACTAAATCACCAATATAAATTATATTATCATTTTTAAGACAATTCATTGATCTAACAGATAATTCAAGCTCGTCTACTTTTCTTAATAAATTTTTATTAAATTCAGGCTCTGTTGAAACTTCTTTAACCGGAGCTTCCACAGGTTCATCAAAATTAATAAACATTTTTAATTGATCTTGAAAAATTCTAGCAGAATAAGCCACTGCATCTTCAGCAGAAATTGATCCATTTGTCTCAACTTCCATCGTTAATTTATCATAATCTAAAGCCTTACCTTCTCTTGCGGTACTTACTGAATAAGAAACTTTTTTAACGGGACTATATAGTGAGTCAATTGCAATTAAACCTAAAGGTGGTTCCTCAGGTTTATTTAAATCAGCTGGAACATAACCTTTTCCAGTATTAACATTCATTTCCATATGGAAGTGAGTATTTTCATCTAAATTACAAATAACTAAGTCAGGATTCAAAATTTCAACATCAGGAACTGATGCGATGTCAGATGCTTTTATTTCACCAGGTCCTTTGGCATCTAATACTAGTTTTTTTGTTCCCTCAGCAGCACATTTTAATGCCAGAGATTTAACATTTAATACAATATCAGTAACATCTTCTCTTACACCTTTAATAGATGTAAACTCATGAAGTACACCATCAATTTGAATTGAGGTTACTGCTGCTCCTCTGATTGAGGATAATAAAATTCTTCTAAGTGAATTACCAAGTGTTAAACCATAACCTTTTTCTAATGGTTCAGCGATGATTGTAGCATGAGTTAAATCATCACTTATTTTAACATCAAGTTTCGCAGGTTTGATTAATGATTTCCAATTTTTCACATTTACATTTTCTACATCCATTAAACTCTCCTTTTTTTTGGTGGTCTAGTACCATTATGTGGCATCGGTGTTGTATCTTTAATTGATAAAATTCTAAATCCTCTCGCTTGTAGCGCTCTTAATGCTGTTTCTCTGCCTGAACCAGGACCCTTAACTTCCACAGATAAAGTTTTCATGCCAAACTCTAAGGCTTTAGATGCAGCAGCATCAGCAGCTATTTGTGCTGCATATGGAGTTGATTTTCTAGAACCTTTAAAACCTTTTTGTCCAGCTGATGCCCATGAAATTACGTTTCCATTAGTGTCAGCGATTGAAATAATTGTATTATTAAAAGTTGATTGAACATATGCAATTCCATTTAAGATATTTTTTTTAGTTTTCTTTTTTTTTGAATAAGAACTTTTGACAGCTTTTTTTGGCGACTTATCTTGACTCAGTTCTTTATTATCTTTTTTTTCTACTTTTGCCATGCTTATTTCTTAAGTGGTGTTAATTTTTTTCCAGCTATCGCAATAGCTTTTCCTTTTCTCGTTCGAGCATTACATCTAGTTCTTTGACCTCTTACAGGTAATTTTTTTCTATGTCTCGAACCTCTATAGCAAGCTAAATCTATTAGTCTTTTAATACTCAGTGAATAATCTCTTCTAAGATCGCCTTCAACTTTAAAATTTTGATCAATGTATTCTCTTATTTTTAAAATTTCATCATCAGTAAGTTGGTTCACTCTTTTTTCTTTAGGGATTGCTAATGATGTGCAAATTTGTTTTGAAAATTTATCACCGATACCATAAATATAAGTTAGCCCTACTTGAACTAATTTATTTTGTGGGATATTTATTCCTGCAATACGAGCCATAAATTTTGAGATAAATTTAGCCTTTTATATAAGAAGTTCTTTTAAAGTCAACGTCTTAAACATTAAGAAAAGCATCTATTTTAGCGGTTATTTGCTCAATTTTAAGCGCACCATCTATTTCATAAAAGTTTGAATTTTTGGAATAGAAATCTAAAACGGGACGAGTCATATCCATATAGGTTTCATATCTTTTTAGAATAATATTTGAGTCATCATCAGATCTTTTTTCTAAAGTTTTTCTTTTTTCAACTCGTTTAATTATTACTTCTTTTTGAACATTAAGAAAAAAAATATAATTAATCTTTTGATTTGAACTTTCTAAAATAGTTTCTAAATTTTTAGCTTGTTTTAATGATCTAGGATATCCATCAAAAATAAGTTTATTTTTATATTTTTCATCAAAAATAACTTTTTTAATTAATTCGTTTACAATTTCATCACTTACAAATTTACCATCGTTCATGTCATTAATTATTTTTTTTCCTATTTCAGAATTTTTCTTGATTTCATCCCTTAACATATCACCTGTTGAAACTTGAAAACCATTTATCTTTTTAACTAAATGTTTTGCTTGTGTTCCTTTTCCAGCACCAGGAGGTCCAAATAGGATTATATTCACGAATTATCTTCCGAATTTTGTTTTTTTAATCAACTGTTCGTATTGGGAACTCATTAATCTTGTTTGTATTTGCGTAACTGTATCAATTGCAACAACAACTACGATTAAAATTGATGTGCCTCCCAGATAGAAAGGAATTGGATAATTAGCAATTAAAAACTCAGGCATTAAACAAACTAAAGTTAAATACAAAGCACCTATTGTTGTCAACTTTGTTAAAATATTATCGATATAAATTGCTGTGCTTTCTCCAGGTCTTATCCCTGGTACAAAACCACCATATTTTCTCAAATTATCAGCTGTTTCAGTTGGATTAAAAGTTATTGAGGTATAAAAAAAGGTAAAAAATATTATTCCTGATGCATAAAGCAACATATATAATGGTTGTCCTTGAGTAAAATATGAACTTATATTTAAAAAAGTTTCATTATCAGAAAAATTAAAATTTGAAAAAGTTACTGGTAATAATAGTAATGCCGATGCAAAAATTGCGGGAATTACTCCAGCTTGATTAATCTTGAGTGGCAAATGAGATGACTCTCCCCCGTACATTTTATTACCAACTTGTCTTTTAGGGTAATTTATCAGTATTTTTCTTAAAGCTCTTTCCATAAAAACAATAAATAAAATTGTTAAGATTAACAAAACGAATAAAGCTAAGATCATTAGTGTAGATACTGCTCCTGTTCTACCAAGTTCGAAAGTGGTAACTAAAGCTCTTGGAATTTCTGCAACAATACCAGCGAAAATAATAAGAGATATACCATTACCAATTCCTCTTTGAGTAATCTGTTCTCCTAACCACATTAAAAAAATAGTCCCAGAGACAATTGTGGTGATAGTTGAAATTTTAAAAAAAACACCAGGATTAATTACTAACCCAGCTGAAGACTCTAGTCCTACTGCTAATCCATAACCTTGAACTGTCGCAAGTAAAACAGTTCCATAACGAGTTATCTGAGTAATTTTTGCTCTACCAGTTTCTCCTTGTGCTTTTAAGTTTTTAAAATAATCAGATACACCAGTTAATAGTTGAACAATAATTGATGAGGAAATATATGGCATAATTCCTAATGCAAAAATAGCCATTCTACTCACTGCTCCACCAGCAAAAACATTAAACATTCCTAACAAACCCTTTTGATTTCCTTCCATCATTATTTTGAGTTGTTCAGGATCTATCCCTGGCAAAGGTACAAAAGTGCCAAATCTGTAGACCACTAAAATAGCGAGGGTAAATATTATTCTATTTCTTAAATCAGTATTTGATGATGATGCGCTCATTAAATCAAACTATTTTTTTAATTGAATTGAACCACCAATTTTTTCAAGTTTTTCAACAGCAGACTTTGATGCAAGATCTGCCTCAATATTAATCTTATCTTTAATGGCTCCAGAACCTAAAATTTTTAACTTGATTGAATTTTGATCTATTAATTTCAGTTTTTTTAGTAAATTTGAATTTAGCGTATCTGTAGTTTTAATATTTTTTTTATCAATATAAGACTGGATTTTATCTAAATTTAATATAGCGATTGCTTTTTTGTTAATAGGGTTGAATCCTCTTTTTGGAAGTCTTCTGTATAGTGGCATTTGTCCGCCTTCGAAACTCTTAATCGCTACACCAGATCTGGATTTTTGACCTTTTACACCTCTTCCTGATGTTTTGCCCTTTCCAGAGCCGATACCTCTACCAACTCTAAGTTTACTTTTATTAATCTTATTTCTATTATTTAATTTAATCATTATCCTCTTTTTTCTATAATCTCAGAAATCTTTTTATTTCTTATTGAAGATATTTGTTTTGGCGAATTTTGTTTCAATAGTGCTTTCATTGTAGCCCTAATCACATTGTGAGCATTTGATGTGCCCATTGATTTTGCAACAATATCTTTTACTCCTAAAACCTCACACACAGCTCGAACAGGACCTCCAGCTATAATACCTGTCCCTTTAGAAGCTGCTCTTAAAACAATTCTGCCAGAACCATCTTTAGCTTTTACATCATGATGAATAGTTCTTCCTTCTCGAAGAGGTATATGAATAAGTTTTCTTCTTGCCATTTCATTTGCTTTTTTTATAGCATCTGGCACTTGTTTAGCTTTGGCGTGAGCTATTCCAATTTTGCCAGACTGGTTTCCAACAACAACTAGTGCTGAAAAACCAAATCTACGTCCACCTTTTACTACTTTTGTAATACGATTAATGTGAACTAATTTTTCTAAAATATCGTCAGTTTTTTTATCTTTATTATTATCCATATTAAAATTCCATTCCATTTTTACGTAAAGTTTCAGCAAAAACCTTCACTCTTCCATGATATTTATAAATACCTCTATCAAAATAAATCTTGGTAATTTTTTTCTCTTGTGCTTTTTTTGCTAACTTTTCAGCTACAATCTTAGATAATTCAGTTTTATTTACCTTTTCTCCAGACTTAATATCTTTTTCAATTGATGATGCTGATAATAAAGTAACATTTTTCATATCATCAATTATTTGCGCCGAAATATTCTTTGATGATCTAGAAATACTTAGTCTATATCTGTCGTTTGAAGCAACATTTTTAACCTTATTGCTAACTCTAAATCTTTTTCTTTTACTAGTATCTAATTTCATTACTTCTTCTTTCCTTCTTTTTTCAAAATATGTTGACCCTTTTCTCTCACACCTTTACCTTTATATGGTTCAATTTTTCTAAGAGTTTTTAGTTTAGATGCAATTGCACCCACTTGTTGTTTATCAGCACCACTTATTTTTAGAGTTGTTTGCTTTTCAACATTGATTTTAATCCCTTCTGGAATATCAAAATTGATATCATGGCTATAACCTAGTTGTAAATTAAGTTGATTACCTTTTAAAGCAGCTCTATATCCAACACCTACCAATTCTAGTGTCTTCTCATATCCTGTGCTTGAGCCAATAACTGCATTATTAATTAAACTTCTATTCATGCCCCATAATCGTTTGGTTTCCTGATTAATTTTTTTTGGTTTGATTGATATTTCTTTTCCATCTTTTATATCAAGATTAAAAACTTCTAAGTCAATATTAATTGATTTTTTTCCAGAAGGCCCTTCTATGTTCAACATATTGCCAGCTAAAGCAACTTTGACTTTTTCAGGGATTGAAATATTAATTTTACCAATTTTAGACATTAAAATACCTTACAAATTATTTCTCCACCCACTCTTTGCTTTCTTGCATCAATATCAGTCATGACACCTTTGGGGGTTGATACAATTGCTATACCTAAACCATTATTTATTTTTGGTAAACTTTCTGCACTAGAAAATATTCTTCTACCTGGTTTTGAAACCCTCTCAAAAGTATTTATAACTGGGTTTCCTGAATGATATTTAAGCTCTAAAGATAATAAAGATTTATTATTTTCTTTGTTCACTTTGAAGTCTTTTATAAAACCTTCATTCTTTAAGATATCAGCAATCTTAGTTTTAAAATTTGAAGAAGGTAATTCAACTTTCTTATGGCTTCTATCTTGAGCATTTTTTATTCTTGCTATCATATCTCCAATTGGATCACTTAAACTCATATTTTCCTTTCTACCAACTTGATTTAACTAAACCTGGTATCTTTCCTTGCAGACCTAATTGTCTTAATGCAATTCTAGATATTTTTAATTTTCTATAAACTCCGTGAGGTCTCCCAGTGATCTGACATCTATTCATCACTCTTACTTTTGCAGAGTTTCTAGGTAATTTTGATAATTTTTGTTGCGCTTTAAATCTTTCCTCTAAAGAGAGTTTTTTATTCATAACAATCTTTTTTAACTTTTGCCTTTTTTTAAATAGCCTGTCCGATAATTTTATTCGTTTATTGTTTTTATTTATTGAGCTTAATTTAGCCATTTTAGTTATCTCCTTTTTTAATAAATGGAAAATTTAATTTTTCTAAAAGAGCAAAACTATGCTCTTTACTTTTAGCTGAAATTACAATCACAATATCAATACCACGAACCTTATCAGCACGATCAAAACTTACCTCAGGAAATATGATATGTTCTTTAACACCAAACGTGTAATTTCCAAATTTATCAAAACCATTTGCAGACAGGCCTCTAAAATCTTTAATTCTTGGTAAAGCTATATTCACAAGTCTATCTAAAAATTCATACATTTTATCTTTTCTAAGTGTTACCTTTAGGCCAGCATTTGACCCTTTTCTTGTTTTAAAATTTGCAACTGACTTTTTAAATTTGGTGACCACAGGTTTTTGACCTGTTATTTTTCCTAAATCATCCTCACAAGACTTTAATATTTTTGAGTCATTTCCATCTAAACCCAAGCCCATATTTAAAACAATTTTTTCAATTTTTGGACCCATGTACAAATTTTTAAAACCAAATTGAGATTTTAATGCTGGTTGTATTTCTTTATAATAAAGTTCTTTCAATCTCGGAGTCATTATTTTTTAGCTTCTGTTTTTTTAGTTTTTGTTTTTTCGTCAATTAGTTTTAAATTTGATAAATGAATAAAACTTTCCTTTGAAAAAATTCCACCTTTTTTTTCTTTAGTTGTTTTTACGTGTCTCTTTACCATATTAATATCTTTAACTTTTGCTCTGTTGTTTGGTCTATCAATTTCAATTACTTCACCTTCTTTTTTTTTATCTCTGCCTGATAAAATTCGAACTTTTAAACCTTTTTTAATCATTACAAAACCTCTGGGGCTAATGAAATTATTTTCATTTGCCCTTTATTTCTTAATTCTCTAGTTACTGGACCAAAAATTCTAGTTCCAACTGGTTCACCTTTATCATCAACAAGAACAGCCGCATTATTATCAAATTTTACTTTTGAGCCGTCATCTCTATGAATTCCTTTTTTAACTCTCACCACCACCGCTTTATGAACTGATCCTTTTTTTACTTTTCCCTTGGGGATTGCCTCTTTAACCGCAATCACTATCGTGTCTCCTATGCTTGCATATCTTCTTTTTGATCCACCTAAAACTTTAATACATTCAATTTTCTTTGCTCCAGTGTTATCAGCTACATTTAATTCTGTTTGGACCTGTATCATTATTTTGTGTTCTCCATTACTTGAAATTTCTTATTTTTTGAGAAAGGTTTGCTCTCAATGATTGATACCTTATCACCTGTTTTAAATTTATTATTTTCATCATGGGCATTATATTTTTTTCTCACTTTGATTACTTTTTTTAATAATGGATGAGAATATTTTCGTTCAACTAAAACAGTTATAGTTTTGTTAGGTTTATCACTTACAACCACACCTGTTAATATTTTCTTAGGCATTTAATTTTCCTTTTAATATTGTTTTTAATCTAGCAATTGTTTTTTTTGTTTCACTAATTTTTGCAGGATTTGTAATCTGTGAATTCATCTTTTGAAATCTAAAATTGAATAAATCTTTTTTAAATTTATCGATGTTTTTTATAATTTGATCTTTTGATAGTTTTTTAATTTCTTGTTTTTTCATATTAGGCAAATCTCTTTATAGTTTTTGTTTTAATTGGCAATTTTGCAGATGCTTTATATAACGCTTCTTTGGCTATTTGTTCTGAAACACCATCTACTTCAAATAAAATTCTTCCTGGTTTTACACGACATGCATAGAATTCTGGAGAACCTTTTCCTTTACCCATACGTACTTCAATGGGTTTTTTAGAAACTGGAATATTTGGAAAAATTCTTGTCCAAACTCTTCCTTGTCTTTTCATGTGTCTTGTTAGAGCAACCCTAGCAGCCTCTATCTGTTTACCAGTGACCCTATCAGGAGATAGTGCTTTTAAAGCGTAGGCACCATAATTAATAAAATTTGCCCTTGAAGCAGTTCCATGAATTCTACCTTTATGAGCTTTTCTCCATTTTGTTCTAACTGGCTGTAGCATTTATTGTTTTCCCTCTTTAGGTGTAACTTTATTTGTTTCTTGACTAAATTCTTTAGCAAAGACTTCACCTTTATAAATCCAAACTTTTATTCCAATTATTCCATAAGTCGTAAGTGCTTCTGCCTCCGCATAATCAATATCTGCTCTTAATGTGTGCGATGGTATGCTGCCATCTCTTAACCATTCAGTTCTAGCAATCTCATTTCCACCCAATCTTCCGCTCACTGAAACTTTAATTCCTTTAGCACCTAATCTTAAACAAGACTGCATTGCTCTTTTCATTGCTCTTCTATAAGAAATTCTTTTAACTAATTGTTGAGCAATATTTTCAGCAACTAGATAAGCGTTTGTTTCAGGTTTTTTAACTTCTTTAATATTTAAAGTAACCTCATTAGAGGTAAATTTGGATAAATTATTTTTTATCTTATCAATATCACTACCTTTTTTTCCAATAACAAAACCTGGTCTAGAAGTGTAAATTGTAACATAACATTTGTTTGCTGTTCTTTCGATCATCACTTTTGAAACCCCAGAATTAATTACATTTTTTTTGATATATTCTCTTATTTTAAAATCTTCTATGAGATAATTACCAAAATCTTTCTTTTTAGCGTACCAAACAGAGTCCCAACCTCTGTTAACACCTAATCTAAAACCTACCGGATTAACTTTTTGTCCCATGACTCTCCATTTTTTTTGCCTCTGATAAAATAATTGTAACACTTGAATAAGGTTTTAAAATTGGTGCAGCTCTTCCTTTTGCTCTAGGTCTAAACCTCTTCATAGTAATTTTCTTTCCACAATAAGCTTCTTTAACAACAAGTTTATCAATATCATACTGAAAATTATTTTCTGCATTTGCAACAGCAGATGAAATAGTCTTTCTGATATCACGAGTAATTCTTTTTTCTGAAAACTGGAGGTCTCTAATAGCTAACTCTACTTTCTTCCCAACTATACCTTTTAAAATAGGATTAAGTTTTCTTACACTTGATCTAATATTGTTATTAATAGATTTCACTACTTTTTCTTTTTTTTTCACTAATTTCTTTTTTTTACTCATAATTATTTCTTAGCCTCTGCCTCAGCAGGTTTTGCTTTTTTATCTGCAGGTGTATGACCAAAAAAAGTTCTTGTTGGTGCAAATTCACCTAACTTATGACCAACCATGTCTTCAGATATGGTAATGGGTATAAATTTTTTTCCGTTATAAATCAAAAAACTAACTCCAACAAAATCTGGAATTATTGTTGATTTTCTTGACCAAGTCTTGATAGGAATTTTTTTTGGATCAGTCTTATATTTATCAACTTTTTTTATCAAGCTTTCTTCCACAAAAGGTCCTTTCCATACTGCTCTAGCCATTATTTTGTATCCTTCCTTTTGTTTCTTCTCTTAACAATGTATTTATCAGTTCTCTTATTGTCTCTTGTTTTCAATCCTTTTGCTGATTGTCCTTTAGGAGAAACTGGATGTCTTCCACCTGCTGATTTACCTTCTCCACCACCATGTGGGTGATCTACTGGATTTTTAACAACACCTCTAGTGTGAGGTCTTCTTCCTAACCATCTTGATCGTCCTGCTTTACCAATTTTGATATTTTTTTGATCAGGATTACTTAATACACCAATAGTTGCCAATGATCTTGAATCGATTTTTCTAACTTCACCTGATGCTAGTTTAATCAAACTATAATTCCCATCTAATCCACTAATCGTAACAGAAGTTCCAGCAGATCTAGCAATTTTACCTCCAGCACCTGGTTGTATTTCAACATTGTGAATATCTATACCAACTGGAATGTCCTGCAACGGCATGCAATTTCCAACTTTTATTTCTTTTTTTGATCCATTTTCAACTTTATCACCTACTTTTATTTTTTGTGGTGCAAGATAATACGCATGTGAATCATCATCAAATTTTACTAACATAATGTAACAAGATCTGTTTGGATCATATTCAATTCTTTCCACTATTGCAGGCATATCAAATTTTTTTCTATAGAAGTCGACATGTCGATACATTTTTTTATGTCCACCAGCTCTATTGATAGATGTAATATGACCATTGTTGTTTCTCCCCTTCATTGCATTTTTTGGTGAAACTAAAGATTTAAACGGTTTACCTTTCCAAAGACCAGTTCTATCAACAAGAATTGTTCCTCTAGTAGATTTTGTATATGGTTTAAATGTTTTTAATGCCATTTTAAATTCCAGTTGTTAAATCAATACTTTGACCTTTTTTAAGTGTTATAATTGCTTTTTTAAAACCAGAGACTTTAACTTTTCTTCCTCTGGTTAATTTAGTTCTACTTTGTTTATTTATAATATTTACTTTTGTAACATTTACTTTAAAGATTTTTTCAATATTACTTTTAATATTTTTCTTATTTGCTTTTGATGGTACCTTAAATACAATCTTATTTTGTTCTGATAAATTTGTTGACTTTTCAGTTACTAATGGAGATAAAATTTTGTCATATAAATGTATCTTTTCCATCTTAAGCATACCTCTTTTCTAATTCTTTTACGGATGTTTCAGTAAATACAACCTTTTCAAACTTGACGATATCAAATGCACTAAAATGATTAATGTCTGTTACTTTAATATTTGGAATATTTCTAATTGATTTCTCAACATTATCTTTTGAGTTTTTGTCTAGGATTATTATTGAATTTGATATTTGAAACTTCTTTAAAATTAAGTTCATCTCTTTAGTCTTTTTTATCTTAGAGCTAAAATCGCTAAAAATTAAAAGATTATTATTCTTTATCTTATCACTGATTAAAGATGCTATACTTTGTTTTTTTTCACTCTTATTTAATTTTCTTTTTTTATATGATAGCTCTCCTTTAGGGCCATGAGCTATACCACCACCAACAAAGATTGGAGCTTTTCTACTTGCGTGTCTAGCATTACCTGTTCCTTTTTGTGCATAAATTTTTGATGTTGGACCTGAGACTTCGTTTTGTTGCTTAGTTTTTGCGTGCCTACCTTTATAGTTAGCATTAGTCTTATATAAAACTGTATTCACTAATCTCTTATTAATCTTGGCTGAAAAAATCTTATCTAAGACCTCAATAGAACTTTTTTTACCATCTAAATTAATTTTATCGACTTTCATTATTTTTTCTTTTTCTCTGGTGTTTTCTTCGCTAATTCAGCAGCTTTATGTTTTTCACTAATAGTCATTTTTTTTATATTTTTAACTGAACCTTTTACTAGAATTTCAGAGTTTTTTGCTCCTGGGATAGAACCTTTTAAATATAGAAGCTCATTTTCTAGATCCGTTTTGATAATTTCAATGTTTTGCATGGTTCTTAATTTATCTCCCATATGTCCAGCCATTTTTTTTCCTTTAAACACCTTACCAGGATCTTGTCTTTGACCTGTTGAACCGTGTGATCTATGTGAAATTGAAACACCGTGAGTAGCTCTTAAACCACCAAAATTGTGTCTTTTCATGGCGCCAGCGAAACCTTTTCCAATCGTTTTTGATCTTGTGTCTACAAATTTAACATCTTTAAAAATCTCTAATCCAAATTCATTTCCCTCTTTGTAATTTTCGATGTTTTGAACTCTATATTCTTTAAGTTTCCTTTTAGCTTCAGTATTTCTTTTTGAAAAATAACCTTTCATAGCCTTTGTTAGTTTTGAGTTTTTGATTTTCCCGTACCCAAGTTGAACTGCAGTGTAACCTCTTTTTTCTTTATCTATTACTTGGATTACTCTAGCTTTTTCCATTTTTAATACAGTAACTGGCACCAACTGGCCAGATTTATAAAATTCTCTAGTCATTCCAATTTTTTTTCCTAATAAAGCAATCTCGTTCATAATTATATCTTAATCTCCACATCGACACCTGATGCTAAATCTAATTTCATTAAAGCCTCAACAGTCTGTGGTGTTGGCTCAATTATATCAATTAATCTTTTATGAGTTCTTGACTCAAATTGTTCTCTACTTTTTTTATCAATATGAGGAGATCTTAAAACTGTATATCTTTCAATTCTAGTTGGTAATGGAATTGGACCTTTTATTGTAGCCCCAGTTCTTTTAACAGTATTAACAATCTCTTCAGTTGAAGCATCTAAAATCTTATTGTCGTAAGCTCTGAGTTTAATTCTAATATTCTGTTTTTCCATTTTAGCCTGCTATTTTTTTTGTTACTTCATCTTGAACGTTTTGTGGCACTTTTGCGTAATGATCAAAAAACATTGAATATTGTGCACGTCCTTGTGACATTGATCTTAAGCTATTAATGTATCCAAACATATTTGCTAAAGGCACCATTGCAGTTATTACAGTTGCATTACCTCTTTGTTCTTGAGTACTTATTTGTCCTCTTCGACTATTTAGGTCTCCAATAACATCACCCATATAGTCTTCGGGCGTTACTACCTCAACTCTCATGACTGGCTCTAATAATTTTAAACCACCTTTTGTACAAGCATCTTTAAAACATGCTCTACTTGCGAGTTCAAAAGCTAATACGCTAGAGTCAACATCGTGATGTAAACCATCTAAAATTGTAACTTTATAATCAATCATTGGAAATCCTGCTAAAATTCCACCATCTGATACTGTTTCTATACCTTTTTCCACACCAGGAATGAATTCTTTTGGAATAGCTCCACCTTTGATTTTACTTTCAACAGCTCTCCCCTTACCAGGTTCTTGCGGTTCTACTAATAATTTGACTTTTGCGAATTGTCCTGCGCCACCACTTTGTTTTTTATGAGTGTATTCTACTTCTGATGAGTTTTCTATTGTTTCTCTGTATGCTACTTGTGGAGCTCCAACATTTGCTTCAACTTTAAATTCTCTTTTCATTCTATCAACAATGATATCTAAGTGTAATTCACCCATTCCCTTAATAATTGTTTGTCCAGATTCTTCATCAGATGAAACTCTAAATGAGGGATCTTCTTTAGCTAATCTACCCAAAGCTTCTCCCATTTTTTCTTGGTCAGCTTTTGTTTTTGGTTCAACAGCAATCTCAATTACTGGATCAGGAAATTCCATAGGTTCTAGAAGGACTGGATTATCTTTATCACATAACGTGTGACCAGTAATGGTATTTTTCAAACCAGCTAGTGATACAATATCACCTGCATTAGCTTCCTTAATGTCTTCTCGAGAGTTAGCATGCATTAACAACATCCTACCGACTCTTTCTTCTTTTTCTTTTGATGAATTGTATACAGCCGTTCCTGTTTTTATTGTGCCTGAATAAATTCTAATAAATGTTAAAGATCCAACAAATGGGTCATTTGCTACCTTAAATGCTAGCGCAGAAAATGGTGCACTATCATCAAATTTCATTTCAATTTCATCCTCTGATCCCAATTTAGTTCCTTTAATTGAACCAATATCAATAGGGCTTGGAAGATAGTTAATCACTGCATCAAGTAGTGGTTGAACACCTTTATTTTTAAAAGCTGAACCAGTTAATACAGGAACAAAATCAAAATTTAATGTCCCTTTTCTTATACATTTAATTAAATCTTCTTCTTTAATTTCTTCACCATTTAGATAAGACTCCATCAGTTTTTCGTCTTGCTCAACGGCCATTTCGACTAATTCTGTTCGATATTTTTGAGAGATTTCTTTAAGATCTTCTGGGATTTCCTTATATTCCCATTCAGCACCTAGAGCCTCATTTTTCCAAACCTGCGCTTTCATCTTTACAAGGTCAACAACACCAGTTAAAGAAGCTTCAATACCGATTGGTACTTGAATGACCAATGGTTTTGCACCTAATCTGTCTTTAATCATATCTACACATCTAAAAAAGTCTGCGCCAGTTCTATCTAACTTATTTACAAAACAAATTCTCGGTACTTTGTATTTATCAGCTTGTCGCCATACTGTTTCTGATTGAGGTTCTACACCTGCTACACCATCAAATACTGCAACCGCACCATCAAGTACTTTAAGTGATCTTTCTACCTCAATGGTAAAATCTACGTGACCTGGTGTATCGATAATATTAATTCTATGGTCTTGCCAGAAGCAGGTTGTTGCTGCTGATGTAATTGTAATGCCTCTTTCTTGTTCTTGTTCCATCCAATCCATGGTAGCTGCACCATCATGAACTTCACCAATTTTATGACTTTTACCTGTATAATATAAAATTCTTTCAGTTGTGGTTGTTTTACCTGCATCAATGTGGGCCATAATCCCGATGTTTCTATATTTGTCTAATGTGTGAGATCTAGCCATAATATTTTACCACCTAAAGTGCGCAAAAGCCTTATTAGACTCTGCCATTTTATGTACATCCTCTTTTTTCTTTACAGCTGCACCTTTTTTTTCATATGCATCATAAAGTTCATTAAAAATTTTATCAGACATATGTTTATCTTTTCTTTTTCTTGCTGAATCAATAAGCCATCTGATAGCTAAAGCTTGTGCTCTTTTACTTTTAACTTCAACTGGAACTTGATAGGTAGCCCCACCTACTCTTCGTGATCTTACTTCTACAGTGGGTTTAATATTATTGATTGCTTCATTAAAAATATTGATAGGTTCATCTTTGGACTTAGTTTTAATCTTTTCAATTGCATCATAAACTATTTTAGCAGCTACACCTCTTTTGCCATCGTACATAATATTATTTATTAACTTAGGGATAATTGTGGAATTAAATTTTGGATCAGGAACAATATTTTTTTTAGGTTGTGTTTTTTTTCTAGACATACTATTTACCTTTTTTTGTTCCGTACAAAGATCTTCTTTTTTTTCTATTTGCCACTCCTTGAGTGTCTAAGTTACCTCTTAAAATGTGATAACGTACACCTGGTAAATCTTTTACTCTACCACCTCTAATTAATACGACAGAGTGTTCTTGAAGATTATGACCTTCCCCAGGTATATAAGCAGTCACTTCAAAACCATTTGATAATCTCACCCTAGCAACTTTTCTTAAAGCTGAATTAGGTTTTTTTGGAGTTGTTGTATAAACTTTTACACAAACACCTCGCTTTAAAGGTTGTTTTTGTAATGCAGGAACTTTGTTCCTAGCAATAGGTTTAGTTCTTTTTTTTCTTAACAACTGGTTTATAGTCGGCATATCTGTAATTTTTATAATTGTTTATTTTTGAATGAAATAACTGACAGGTTATTTGTGGCAGCGTTTAGTGTCTAAAGTTAACACTACATTCCAACCAAAAAATATCGCCAAAATACTTATTAATTTAATTTTGTCAAACTAAAACTAATTAGCAAACGTGTTATTTTTATTGATTTACAGGGGTTTCTGGCTGTTCAATCTGTTCTTGCTCAGAAAGAAATTTATTGTCATCTTGTAAAGCTTTTTTGTTCCATTTATTTTTAATATTACCAGTTCCAGCAGGCACTAATCGTCCAACTATCACATTCTCTTTTAAACCATTGAGTGGATCAACTTTACCTTTGATAGCAGCATCTGTAAGAACTCTTGTAGTTTCCTGGAATGATGCAGCAGATATAAAAGACTCAGTCTGCAGAGAAGCTTTAGTAATTCCCATTAAAACTCTTTCTCCTGTGGCTAGTTTTTTACCTTCAGATTTTAATTTTTCATTAACGTTATCAAATTTAATTCTATCAATGATTTCACCAGGTAAATAAGAGGAGTCACCTGTGGTTTTTACCTCAACTTTTTTCAACATTTGTCTTAAAATAGTTTCTATGTGTTTATCATTAATAATTACACCTTGTAATCTATAAACCTCTTGAACCTGATTAACAAAATATTCAGTTAAATCTTTTATACCCATAATTCTAAGAATATCGTGTGGTAGTGGCTGTCCATCTAATAAATACTCTCCTTTTTTAATTTTTTCACCCTGATTGAAATTGATGTGTTTTCCTTTAGGTATTAAATAGTTAGAAGGTTCTGACCCATCTTCAGGCACAATCGATATTCTTTGTTTTCCTCTAACTTCTTTTCCAAAGATAACTTGTCCATCATTTTCAGCAATGATTGCACTATCTTTAGCTTTTCTAGCCTCGAATAGTTCAGCAACTCTTGGAAGGCCTCCTGTGATGTCTTTAGTTTTAGTAGTTTCTTTAGGCAATCTAGCAATAACATCACCAGCAGAAACTTTTTGACCATCTTTCACTGATAAAATTGAGTCAGGAACTAAATAATATCTAGCTTCATTATCATCTGCTTTTTTAATAACGTTTCCTTTTTCATCTCTTAAAGTAATTCTTGGTTTTAAATCTGTACTTTTTGATTGAGACCGCCAGTCAACAACTGATTTTGAAGAGATACCTGTTGCATCATCTGTTGTTTCTTGAATTGATACACCATCAATCAAATCAACAAAACTTGCAATACCACTTTTTTCAGCAATTACTGGTGTGGTATAAGGATCCCATTCACAAATTTTTGTGTTAGCTTTTACTTTATCATCATTCTTAAAAAATAATTTTGAACCATAAGCTACTTTGTAAACAGCAATTTGAACTCCGTTATCATCCTCAATAGATAATTGAGTATTTCTGCCCATGACAATTAAGTTCTTTTTAGAATCTTCCAGAATATTTGAATTTATAATTTTTAAAGTTCCTTCATTTTTAGTTACTATTTGTGAGTCTTGCTTAACTGATGCAGTACCTCCCACGTGGAAAGTTCTCATTGTTAATTGCGTTCCTGGTTCTCCAATTGATTGTGCAGAAATCATTCCAATAGCCTCACCAACATGCACCATTTGACCTCTCGACAAGTCTCGTCCATAACAAGTTGCACAAACACCCTCTTTTGAACTACACGTCATGACTGAGAAAACTTTTAATGATTTGATACCAGCAGAATCAATTTTATCACAACCAAATTCATCAATCATTGATGATTTTTTAATTATTACTTCACCTGTTATAGGATGCTTTACATCAGTTGCAACAACTCTACCTAAAGCTCTTTCAGATAAGCTCACAACTACATTACCACCCTCTAATATTTCTGATAATTCTATAAAACCAGGACTATCGCAATTTTTTTTAGTGATCGTTAAATCTTGAGCAACATCGCAGAGTCTTCTAGTTAAATAACCTGAACTCGCTGTTTTAAGTGCTGTATCTGCTAGACCTTTTCTAGCACCATGGGTAGAATTAAAATATTCTAATGCAGTTAAACCTTCTTTAAAATTTGAGGTTATTGGACTTTCAATAATTTCACCTGATGGTTTTGCAATAAGTCCTCTCATTCCAGCCAATTGTTTCATTTGTGCTGCAGATCCTCTTGCTCCGCTATCTGCCATCATAAATACTGAATTTATCTTCAATCCTTCTGAAGTTTTCTCTGTTGCAGAAATTCCTTTCATCATCTCACCAGCAACTTTATCAGTACATTTTGACCAAGCATCAACGACTTTATTATATTTTTCACCTCTAGTGATTAAACCCTCTGCATATTGTGTTTCATAATCAGCAATTAGTTTTTTTGTGTCATCGATTAATTGAGTTTTATTCTCAGGAATAACTAAGTCATCCTTACCAAAAGAAATTCCAGCTTTAAATGCGTGTTTAAACCCTAGATCTTTTAATCTATCGCAAAAAATTACTGTTGTTTTTTGTCCGCAAAATCTAAAGACAATATCAATGATTTCAGAAACTGTTTTTTTTGGTAAAATTCTATCGATCAAAGAAAACTTAATATTTTTATTTTTTGGTAATAAGTTAGCTAATAGAAATCTTCCTGCAGTAGATGTATACTTTTCAAATTTTTGATTACCTTTTTCATCAATAGTTTCAAATCTTGAAATAATTGTACTATGAACTTTGATTTGACCAGAGGATAAAGCAAATTCAATTTGATCTGCATTTAAGAAATACCCAGCCGGCTTATCAGTAACTGGCTCTTGAGATAAATAATAAATTCCTAAAATCATATCCTGACTTGGTACAATTATTGGTTTTCCGTTTGATGGAGAAAGAATATTGTTAGTTGATAGCATTAATATTCTGGCTTCTAGTTGTGCCTCTAAACTTAAAGGAACATGAACAGCCATTTGATCACCATCAAAATCTGCATTAAACGCTGCACATGTTAAAGGATGTAATTCAATCGCATCTCCCTCAATTAATTTTGGTTCAAAAGCTTGAACTCCCAACCTGTGAAGTGTTGGAGCTCTATTTAGTAAAACTGGATGTTCTCTAACAATTAACTCAAGTGCGTCCCAAACAGCATTAGTTTCTTTCTCAACTAATTTTTTTGCTTGTTTAATTGTTGAAGCTAAGCCAAGTTTATTAAGTCTTGCATATAAGAATGGTTTAAATAACTCTAACGCCATTTTTTTTGGCAATCCACATTCGTGTAATTTTAGATCTGGACCTACTACGATGACTGAACGACCTGAATAATCAACTCTTTTACCAAGAAGATTTTGTCTAAATCTACCTTGTTTTCCTTTTAACATCTCGGCTAAAGATTTTAACGGTCTTTTACCTGTGCCAGTAATTACTCTACCTCTTCTTCCGTTATCAAAAAGTGCATCAACAGACTCTTGTAACATTCTTTTTTCATTTCTGATGATAATATCTGGTGCCTTAAGATCCATTAGTCTCTTTAAACGATTATTTCTATTAATAACCCTTCTATAAAGATCATTTAGATCCGATGTTGCAAATCTTCCACCATCTAAAGGAACCAATGGTCTTAATTCTGGTGGAATAACTGGAACAACAGTCATGATCATCCACTCAGGTTTTTGACCAGTCTCAATAAAAGACTCAATTAATTTCAATCTCTTAATAGCTCTTTCTTCATTAACTTTTGATTTCGTTTCTTTGATATAATCAACAAGATTTTTTCTCTCTAAATCTAAATCCAGATTTTTAAGCATTTCCAGAACTGCCTCAGCTCCAATTCCAGCTGTAAAAGCCTCCTCACCATATTCATCTTGATATTTTGCTAGTTCTTCCTCATTTAAAAGCTGATTTTTTTGCAGACCAGTTAAACCTGGCTCAATGACTATAAAATTTTCAAAATACAAAACCCTTTCAACTTCTTTAAGCTTCATATCAACTGCAAGTGCTATTCTACTTGGTAGTGATTTTAAAAACCAAATGTGCGCAACAGGTGTCGCTAAATTAATGTGACCCATTCGTTCTCTTCGAACATTTGATTTTGTAACTTCAACACCACATTTTTCACATATGATACCTCTAAATTTCATTCTTTTATATTTTCCACATAAACATTCGTAATCTTTAATTGGACCAAATATTCTTGCACAGAAAAGACCATCTTTCTCTGGTCTAAAAGTTCTGTAATTGATAGTTTCTGGTTTTTTTATTTCACCATAGGTCCAAGATTTTATTTTCTCTGGGCTGGCTAATGAGATCTTGATACTATTAAAATTTTGAGCTTCAGATATTTCTGAATTTTTAAATAGATCTGTTAGTTCTTTTTTCATAATTAATTTAATTCCACATTTAATGCCAAAGATTTAATTTCTTTAACAAGTACGTTAAATGACTCTGGTATTCCAGACTCAAAGTTTTCTTCACCCTTAACAATAGTCTCATAAACTTTTACTCTTCCAGCAACATCATCAGATTTTACAGTAAGTATTTCTTGAAGTGTGTATGATGCACCATATGCCTCAAGCGCCCATACCTCCATTTCACCAAATCTTTGTCCACCTAATTGAGCTTTTCCACCCAATGGTTGTTGAGTTACCAAACTATAAGGACCTGTAGATCTTGCATGAATCTTATCCTCCACCAAATGATGAAGTTTAAGCATATAAATTATTCCAACGGTTACTGGTCTATCAAATTTTTCACCAGTTCTTCCATCCCATAAATAAGTTTGACCAGATTTAGGTAAATTTGCTAACTCTAACATTTCTGTTACATTTTTTTCTTTAGCCCCATCAAATACAGGTGTTGATATAGCTATACCATTTTGTAAATTTTCACATAAATCCTTAAATTCTGTTTTACTTAATTTATCAACTTTTTGGTCAAATATTTCCTCACCATAAACAGATTTTAAAAAACTCTCTATTTTTTCATTTCTCTCGATTTTTTTATTATTCTCATTAACCAGATTTTTAATTTGTTCTCCAAATTCTTTACAAGCCCATCCTAAATGAGTTTCAAGAATTTGTCCTACATTCATACGACTTGGCACACCTAAAGGATTTAATACTATATCTACTGGCCGACCATCTTCTCTATAAGGCATGTCCTCGACTGGCACAATCTTACTAACTACACCTTTATTACCATGTCGACCCGACATTTTATCACCAGGTCTCAATCTTCTTTTGATTGCAACAAAAACTTTTACCATTTTCATCACACTAGGTAATAAATCATCACCACTTCTTATTTTTAAAACTTTATCTTCAAATCTTTCAGTTATATCTTGTTTAGCTTTATTATACTGATCTTTTAATTGCAAAAATGCATTTTCATTTTTTGGGTTTGAAATAGTAAGTTTAAAAAGATCATTAATTGGTATTTTATCAATAGTTTCAAAATCTAACTTGGAACCGGCTTCAACATCTTTTATTTTCTTAGAAAGAGTTTCCCCTGATAAAATTTGAGCAGCTCTTTGTTTAATACTTCTCTCTAAAATTTCTTCTTCAACGATTTTGTCTTGTTGTACTTGATCAATTTCTGCACGTTCAATTGTGATAGATCTTTCATCTTTCTCTATACCATGTCTGTTGAAAACTCTTACATCAACTACAGTACCGCTGCTTCCTCTAGACATTCTAAGTGATGTATCTGTAACATCTATAGCTTTTTCACCAAAAATTGATCTTAATAACTTTTCTTCTGGACCCGAAGCAGAGTCTCCTTTTGGAGTTACTTTACCTACCAAGATATCACCAGCATTCACCTCTGCACCAATATATACTATTCCTGACTCATCTAAATTTTTTAAAGCTTCTTCATTAACATTAGGTATATCTCTTGTAATTTCTTCCTCACCAAGTTTTGTATCTCTTGCCATAATTTCATATTCAACAATATGTACTGAGGTAAATACATCATCAGTCACACATCTTTCTGAAATTAAAATAGAGTCCTCAAAATTGTATCCTTGCCACGGCATAAATGCTACAGTTACATTTTTTCCTAAAGCTAACTCACCTAATTTAGTCGAAGGACCATCTGCAATTATATCACCTGTTTTTACTTTATCGCCTACTCTAACCAGAGGTCTTTGATTAATACATGTGTTTTGATTTGATCTTTTAAATTTTTGTAAATTGTAAATATCAACACCTGATTTAGAAAAATCAGTTTCCTCTGTGACTTTAATTACAATTCTCTTACCATCAATTTTATCAACTACTCCATCTCTTTTAGCAACAATAGTAACTCCCGAGTCTAATGCAACATCACTTTCGATTCCAGTTCCAACCAAAGGTGCTTCAGGTTTTAATAGAGGGACTGCTTGTCTCATCATATTAGAACCCATTAACGCTCTGTTTGCATCATCATTTTCTAAAAAGGGTATTAAAGAAGCAGCGACAGAAACTAATTGTTTAGGAGAAACATCAATATAATCTATCGTTTCAGGTTTTGCCAAAAGGAAGTTTAAGTTTTGTCTACAAGAGACTAATTCCTCGACTATCTTTCCATTTTTATCAATTTTAGTATTTGCTTGGGCTATGGTAAATTTTGTTTCTTCCATTGCTGACAAATATTCTACTTTATCCTGAACAACACCCTCTTTTACTCTCTTATAAGGACTCTCAATAAAACCATATTTATTAATTTTTGCATAAGTAGATAAACTATTTATCAAACCAATATTTGGACCTTCTGGAGTCTCGATAGGACAAATTCTTCCATAATGAGTTGGATGAACGTCTCTAACCTCAAATCCAGCTCTCTCCCTTGTTAGTCCACCAGGACCTAAAGCAGAAACTCTTCTTTTATGAGTAATTTCTGAAAGTGGGTTTGTTTGATCCATAAATTGAGAAAGTTGAGAACTTGCAAAAAAATCTTTTAGTGAAATTGTAAGTGGTTTTGCATTTATCAAATCTTGTGGCATTGCTGACTCGATATCTAAAGTGGTCATTTTTTCTTTAATAGCTCTCTCCATTCTATAAACACCGATACGAGCTTGATTTTCAACTAATTCTCCTACAGATCTAACTCTTCTATTTCCAAGATGGTCAATGTCGTCAACATCATCTTTACCATCCCTTAAGTCCAACATTTTACGAATAATTGCTAAAATATCATCATTTCTTAATATTGTAATTTTATCTGAACATTCTAAATCTAATCTAGAATTCATTTTGACTCTTCCAACGTCAGACAAGTCATATCGGTCTGAGCTAAAGAATAAATTATTGAAAATTTGAGTTGCTATTTCAATTGTTGGAGGTTCACCGGGTCTTAACATCTTATAAATTTCGGTAATTGCCTCATCTTTAGTATTATTTTTGTCATTCAAAATTGTGGTGAGTAAATAAGGACCTTTGTTTATAGAATTTGTTACAGAAATATCTAAACTTGTAATATTTGCATCTAAAATTTGTTGAATGATTGTTTCATTTAACTCAGTACCAATTTTTAATAATCCGTCCTCTTTATCATTTAATTTAATATCTTTATGTAAAAACTTTCCAAATAAAGATTCTTTTGCAACTAGTATATCTTTTAATCCATCATTAGATAATTTTTTAGCATTTAAATAATTTATTTTTTCTCCTAATTTGATTACAACTTTTCCTGATTTAGCATCAACAACTTCTTCAGAGAAATTTTTAGCTTTATAATTTTCAGGGTTAAATTTTGTTTTCCACTTTTCTGATTTTGTATCAAAAATAAATTTTTCTGACTCATAAAATTCATTTACAATTTCACTTTTTGAATAACCAAGAGCAAGCAATAAAGTAGACGCAAGAATTTTTTTCTTTCTATCTATTTTAAAATATAAAAAATCTTTTACATCATATTCAAAATCTAACCAAGATCCTCGATTTGGTATTACCCTACAATTAAATAAAAGCTTCCCACTCGCATGTGTTTTACCTTTATCATGATCAAAAAATACCCCTGGGCTTCTATGCATTTGATTGACAACAACTCTTTGAACACCATTGGTTATGAATGTTCCACTATTAGTCATCATGGGAACTTCTCCCATATAAACTTCTTGTTCTTTCGCTGATAAAATATCTTTTGTATTTGTTTCTTGGTTTATTTCATAAACAACTAAACGCAATGTACATTTTAAAGCTGAGGAATAAGTTAAACCTCTAGCAATACATTCTTCTACATCAAATTTTGGTTTTTCAAGTCTGTATGATACATATTCTAAAGTTGCTTTATCATTTAGATCTTCAATAGGAAAAATACTTTTAAATACTCTGTCAAATCCTTTAGTTAAATCACCTGCTTCAGGGTTAAAAAATGTTAATTCATCGTAGGAATTTTTTTGAACTTCTATTAGATTAGGAATAGACAAACTCTCTTTAAGTTTTCCGAAACTCTTTCTAATATTTTTCTTTTCAGTAAAAGATATTTGCATCTATGTCTTAATACTGATTAAATTTAATTAACCAGTACTTAAAAATTTCCTGTTAATTTACTTAAGTTCTACTTTTGCACCAGCAGCTTCTAACTTAGCTTTAATTTCCTCTGCTTCTTTTTTAGGTACACCAGCTTTAACTTCTTTAGGTGCCCCCTCTACCAAGTCTTTTGCTTCTTTTAAACCAAGAGAAGTTGCTGCTCTTACTTCTTTTATTACATTTATTTTTTTATCTCCTGCAGAAACAAGCATTATTGAAAAATCATCCTTGTCTTCTGCCGCTGCCGCTGCTCCTGCTGCTGCTGGAGCTGCTGCCGCCATTGGCGTAACACCCCATTTTTCCTCTAATTTTTTTGAAAGATCTGCTGCCTCTGCAACAGTCAAACTTGATAAGTCCTCTATAATTTTATTTAGATCTGGCATAATTTACTCTTTAGGTTGTGTTTCAGAATTTTCTGGGGGTAAACTACTCATTTTTTCTGATCGTGCAAGCAAAATACTCACTAATTTTGATGCAGATGCATTCAAAATACCCACAATATTAGCCCTTGCTTCGTCTAAGGTAGGTAAATTTGCGACATTCATTACTCCAGCTTGATCAAGAATTTCATTTTCCATCATTCCACCGATCAGTTTCAGATTCTCATTATCTTTTGCAAACTTGGATAGGATTCGTGCTGACATAATTGCATCTTCTCCAAATGCAACGGCTGTTGGGCCGGTAAATAAATTTGATAAATCTTTACACTTAGTTTTTTCCAATGCTAATTTTGTAATTCTATTTTTTGTAATCTTAAAAATTATTCCATGTTCTCTCATTTTTGATCTTAATTCATCTAACTGGGTCATTGTAAGACCTTGATAATGAGTAACCATAACCGCTTTACTATTCTCAAATTGCTTTGTCATTTCAGAGATGTAATTTTTCTTTTGTTCTTTGTTCATCATAACTTAAATATTTTTTCCTAATTTTAATTTATATGAAACACCCATTGTTGATGTCACAAATGAAGTTCTAATTAGATCACCTTTTACGGTATTATTTGATTTTTCTTTCTCGAGTGTATCTATAACGGCATTAAAATTTTTAATTAACATCTCATCACTGAAAGATTTTTTTCCTATACTTACACCAATATTTCCATCTTTATCATTTCTAATTTCTACTTGACCAGATTTTGCATCTGAAATTGCTGTTTTTAAATTTTCAGTCACAGTTCCTAACTTTGGATTTGGCATTAAACCTTTTGGTCCTAATACTTTTCCTAATTTTGATAATTTAATCATCATGGATGGAGTACAAATTAATTTTTCAAAATCCATTTCACCATTTTTAATTTTTTCGATAAATTCATCACCACCAACAATATCTGCACCAGCACTTTTAGCTTCATCAGATTTTGTATCTTCACATACGACAGCAACTTTTATCTTTTTACCAGTTCCACCAGGAAGATTTACCACAGTCCTAATATTTATCTCACTTTTTTTTTGTTTATTGTTGATCTGAAAACTTAAATCGACTGACTCATCAAATTTAGTTGTACAATTTTTTTTTACTACTGGAAGTAATTTTTCAATTACCTCAGATGGAAGTTCTGTAGTTTTTTCAGGAAGTTTTTTGAATCTTTTTGAAGACATAATTAATCTTTTACCTCGATACCCATTGATCTTGCAGAACCAGCAATAATTTTGACCGCTTGATCTAAATCAAGAGCATTCAAATCTTCCATTTTTTGTTTAGCAATTTCTTCAGCTTGTTTTTTTGTTATTGTAGCAACAATATTTCGGCCAGGTTCTTGCGAACCACTCTTTAGTTTTGCGGCTTCTCTTATAAAAAAAGACGCAGGTGGGGATTTAATTTTAAAGTCAAATTTTTTGTCTTTATAGACAGTAATTTCAACTGGTACAGGTTTGCCAGCTAACTTTTTTGTTTTGTCATTAAAAGCTTTACAAAATTCCATTATGTTTACTCCACGTTGACCCAATGCTGGTCCAACCGGTGGAGCAGGATTTGCTTGACCACCTTTAATCTGTAACTTTATAAAACCACTAATTTCTTTCTTAGCTGCCATAAATTTAACTAACCTTTTCCACTTGATTATATTCTAAATCAACTGGTGTTGGCCTTCCAAATATAGAAACTGACACCTTAAGTCTAGACTTTTCTTCATCAATTTCCTCAACCATTCCACTAAATGAAGCAAAAGGTCCATCAATTACCTGTACTTTTTCACCAACTGTATACTCTATTGCTGATTTTGGTTGGGCAACTCCGTCTTTTATCTGACCTAAAATTTTATCAATTTCTTTGTCTGATACTGGAACAGGCATACCCTTTGTTCCCAGGAAACCACTGACACGTTTTATATTTTTTATCATATGGTAAATATCATTATCCATCTCGCTCTTAATAAGAACATAGCCTGGAAAATATTTTTTTTTTCTTTGAATTCGCTTACCTCTTTTAACTTCAGTTACATCATGAGTTGGAACGATAATTTCCTCAAATTTTTCTGAAATTTTAGCTTTATCTGCCTCTTCTTTAATTAGACCTGCAACTTTGTTTTCAAAACTTGAGTGCGATTGAACTATATACCAATTTTTCATTAAATGCTCACTTTAAGTAATAGTTCTAAGAAAAATTTTAAAACCTGATCTAATAATAAAAAAAATAAAGACATTACTACTGCCATTGCAAAAACCATTAATGCACCTTGGAGCGTCTCTTTTCCTGTAGGCCAAGAGACTTTGAATGCCTCTTGTTTTACTTCTTGTATAAATTTAATCGGGTTCTTCATAGTTTTTTATTTCATATTGGCAGGAGCGGAGGGACTCGAACCCTCAGCCTCCGGTTTTGGAGACCGGCGCTCTACCAATTGAGCTACACTCCTATATAGAGTTTACTCTATAATTTTAGTTACTACTCCAGCTCCAACAGTTCTTCCGCCTTCACGAATAGCAAAGTTCAATTTCTCTGACATCGCAATAGGTGTAATTAGTTTAACTGTAAATTTAGCATCATCACCAGGCATAACCATTTCAGTCCCAGCCGGTAACTCTACTTCTCCAGTTACATCTGTAGTTCTAAAATAAAATTGGGGTCTATACTTTGTGAAAAAAGGTGTATGTCTTCCACCCTCCTCTTTTTTAAGTACATACGCTTGAGCCTCAAATTTAGTATGTGGTGTAACAGAACCTGGTTTACAAAGAACTTGTCCTCTTTCAATATCAGTTCTTTCTACACCTCTCAAAAGTACTCCAACGTTATCTCCTGCTTCTCCAGAGTCTAAAAGTTTTCTAAACATTTCAACACCAGTACAAACTGATTTTTTAGTTTCTCTAATACCAACTATCTCAAGTTCATCTCCTGTTTTTAGTACACCTGATTCAACTCTTCCAGTTGCAACTGTTCCTCTTCCTGAGATTGAGAAAACATCCTCTACTGGCATCAAGAAATCTTTATCTTTTGGTCTGTCTGGTTGCGGAATAAATTCATCAACATTTTTCATTAATTCTAAAATTGAATTTTTTCCAATTTCATCATCTCTTCCTTCAACAGCTGCAAGTGCAGAACCTTTTGCGATTGGAGTTTTATCACCAGGAAATTTATAAGAAGTTAGTAATTCTTTAATTTCCTCTTCAACCAGATCAATCATTTCTTTATCATCAACTTGATCTACTTTATTAAGATAAACACAAATAGCAGGAACTCCAACTTGTCTTGCTAAAAGAATGTGCTCTCTTGTTTGAGGCATAGGTCCATCAGCAGCGTTAACAACCAAAATTGCACCATCCATTTGTGCTGCACCTGTAATCATATTTTTTACATAGTCAGCGTGACCAGGACAATCTACGTGTGCATAGTGTCTCTTTTCAGTTTCATATTCAACATGTGCTGTTGAAATTGTAATCCCTCTCTCTTTCTCTTCTGGCGCTTTATCAATTTGATCGTATGCTACAGCTTGAGCTCCACCAGTTTCAGATAAAACTTTCGTGATCGCAGCAGTTAAAGTTGTTTTACCATGATCGACATGACCGATTGTCCCAATGTTACAATGCGGTTTATTTCTTACAAATTTTTCTTTCGACATTACTTATATTCCTCACTTTTATTTTTTTATAAACTATTTTCTTCTTGGAGCGGGTAAAGGGAATCGAACCCTTACATCCAGCTTGGAAGGCTAGCGTTCTACCATTGAACTACACCCGCACAACCCCAAGAGTAACACTCCAGTATTGCTTAAGATTATTGAATGGTGGAGGGGGAAAGATTCGAACTTTCGAAGACCGAAGTCAACGGGTTTACAGCCCGCCCCATTTGACCGCTCTGGAACCCCTCCCTTAGGGGAAGTGTCCCCTTGTTCAATAAAGCTTCAAACAACAAGCGTTTTATATATTTTATTTGTCCAAATGCAACACGTGATTTAATGGGCAAATATTTGAAAAAACGTGTAAAACAAAGGTATTTTATGAACAAATCATCTTTTTTTATCATTGGACAACATGCTGTAATTGAGGCTCTTCGTAACCCTAAAAGAAAAGTTTTAAGATTATTTTTAACTGAGGAAAGTAAGAAGAATATTCATAAAAAAAATCCTAATAAAAACTTATTAAATGATATCAAAGTTTATTTTAAAACAAAAAAAGAGCTAGATAAGTATAGCACTAGAGAAAATTTACAACATCAAGGTTATGTCGCAGAAGTTGAGCCTATAAATAAACCAATTCTTAAAGAATACATTAAAGATAAAGATAACATAACATTAATTTGTCTTGATGGTGTAACTGATCCAAGAAATATAGGATCTCTAATTAGAAGTGCTGCTTCTTTTAACATTGATGGTATCATTTTAAAAGAGAGAAACTTTCCGAGTGAAAGTAAACTTATGTATAAGGCAGCTAGCGGTGCAATTGAATATATGAATATATTCGAAGTTTCCAATATCAATTCAACACTAAAAAATTTAAAAGAGAAAAACTTTTGGGTATATGGTTTTGATGGTAATGGAAAGAAAGATTTTACTGATATTGAATGGAAAGGGAATAATATACTTTTATTTGGATCTGAGGGATCTGGAATGCATAAGCATACATCAAAATATGCAGATTTTTTAGTGAAGATTGAAATAAATAAAAAAATTGAGAGCCTTAATATATCAAATAGTGCTGCAATTGTATTTCATCACTTAAGTTATTTAAAAAAAAAGAGTTGATTAATTTATAAATTATTAATAATTATTGCGCATGCCCTTGTAGCTCAGCTGGTAGAGCAATTGATTTGTAATCAATAGGTCCGCGGTTCGAATCCGTGCGGGGGCACCACTAAGATGTTTCTCTTCTTAATTGTTCTAATTTAATTTTCTTTTGAAGGCTTCGATTTTGATCATATAAAAGATTAAATCTTATTTTTTGATTAGTATTTATAGTAATATTTTTTGCATTTCTAACTTCAATGTTATCAGCAACAGCGCTGATTGGCCTTTTTTTTGAATTTAAATTTTTAATTACTATTTTTGATCTATCACTTACTATTTTTCCTTTCCATCTTCTTGGTCTAAAGGGACTTATTGGTGAGATAGAAAGCTTTTTGGAATTCAAACTTAATATTGGACCATGAACAGATAAATTATAAGCAGTGCTTCCAGCTGGAGTTGATACCAGAACACCATCTGCAACTAATTCTTTTATAATTTGTTTCGATCCCTGGTTGATTGATAATGATGCTGCTTGTCTACTTTGCCTTAAAATTGATACCTCATTAATAGCTATATATTTTTTTATATAATTTTTATTATTTTTGACAGTCATTTCTAAAGGTGAAATAGAGACTATTCTTGATCTGTTAAAATTTTTTATAAAATTTTTTGAAGAAAATTTATTCATTAAAAAACCATAGTTACCTGAATTTACACCATAAAATAACTTTTTAGATCCTTTATTTTTTTTTAATGTTTGGAGCATAAATCCATCTCCACCAATAATAATTATGATATTTGATTTTTTTGATTTGGATTTTTTAAGTATGTTTAATAAAGATTTTTTAATTTTAAGTGATCTTAAATTTTTATCAGAAATAATTTGTATCTTGTTCATTAATGGTGCCCTCGGCCAGACTCGAACTGGCACT
>QCDD01000007.1 GCA_003281045.1 Pelagibacteraceae bacterium AG-349-L23
AGTTTTTTTACTTTATTATGATTATGAACTTCCAGGATTTATAGAAAATACTACTTTTTTATTAATGTATGCCACAATATTTTTAATTTTGATGTCATTAGGAATAGCACTAACAAGACTTAAAGTTTTTTCACTTAACAAGGCAATATTTTCTTCTTTAGGCCGAGTGATTGTTGGACCTATTATAGGTTATTTATTGATATTATATTTTGGTCTTGAAGGGTTTGCAGCTGGTGTATTACTGATTCAATGTTCAATGCCTAGCGCAGTTCTTAATTATCTTGTTGCATCAATTTATTCACCAAAAAAAATTGTTGATAGTGTTGCTAGTACTATTGTTGTGTCAACACTTATGTCTTTTATAACAATTCCAATTGTTGTATTCTTTGCTTTAAAATACTTTAATTAATCTATATCCTTCTTATATGAAGGCTATTGCATTTAATCTTTTAGCGTGGGTGATGCTTCCAATTATGGATGGTTTTGCTAAATATTTAAGTGCAGAATTACCTGTATTACAAATCACTTGGGCAAGATATTTTTTTACTGTGGCGTTTACCTTACCAATTATGTTTTTCTTTTTTCGAGAAAATCTTGTTTGGACAGATAAACCGAAACTACAATTCATAAGAGGCTTAATACTTTTAACAGCAAATATTTGTTTCTTTTATGCCATTTCAGTAATCTCTTTAGCAAAAGCATTAACTTTGGCATTTGTTGCACCTTTGATTGTTACAGCTTTTTCTCCAATTTTTCTAGGTGAGAGGGTTGGATTTAGAAGATGGTCAGCTGTAATTATAGGATTTGTAGGATCCTTGGTTGTTATAAGACCTGGTTTTGTAGAAATTAATTTAGCAAGTATTGCTGCGCTTGGAACAGGAATAATGTATGGATTTTATTTAATTATTACTCGTAAGTTAAGTACTTCAGACAATCCTTTATTAACTCTATTGTTAACTGGTGTAGTAGGGGCTGTTATTATTTCATGTGTAATGCCTTTTGTTTGGATCAAGCCAACAATTAATCAGTGGTCGATGATGGCCGCGATTGGTGTATTTGCCTGCGTAGGTCATTTATTTCTAATATTATCTCTAAAATACGCTGATGCTTCAAAATTAGCTCCTTTTAGTTACTTTGAGATCATTACAAACATAATTATAGGTTATTATTTCTTTAGTGATTTCCCTGATAATTGGACTTTCTTAGGTTTGTTTATTATTGTTTTAAGTGGTATCTATATCTCAAGAAGAGAGAACTTAGTTAAAAAAATAAAATAATAGGTAATATTTATTTACTAATTTCTAATGTATTACATTAAGTACTATTGATAAACTATTGTATTTATTATATTTTATTGATATTATAAACAATATTAATTTTTGAATATTTTGGATGATTTAATCTTAAAATCACCCGTATATAATCTGCAAGAGTGTAGATTTATAGTAAATTATTAAAAACATCAAATAACCTTTTAAAATAGGGACTTTTTCTGATTGTATTTATGAAAATTCCAAAAAAATAGGGCAGTCCAAAAGCGTTGATATAGTTGAATAGTAGAGCGATGCACAAATTGAATATAGCATTTAAACGCCCATAGAGGGGTCTATTTTTGGTATAGGCTAATATATGGTACAACCGAAGGGTGAATTATGTTATTTAGAAAGTAATCTTACAAAAAGGTAAAAAAGCATTGATTTTACTCACTTTTTTAACTTAAAAAATGTTTAAAATAGCTCTAAATAGCTACTTTTTCAGATCTTAGTAATTTGAGCTTTTGCTTGATTCCACCTCTACCAGAGTAACCTCCAAGAGTTCCATCAGATCTAATCACTCTATGACAAGGTATTTTTGGGGCATATGGGTTTTTAGCACAAGCATTAGCTACAGCTCTGGCTGATTTAGGGCTTTTTATTGCAGCTGCAATTTGTTTATATGTTCTTATTTTACCTTTTGGTATAGTTTTGAGGTATTTCCAGACTTTTAATTGAAATTTAGTGCCTTTAAGATGCATTTTTATCTAAGAAACCCCTGTTTCCTTGCACTTTTAAGGGTGCAAAGAACAGTTGTTTTGGCACGTCGTTGATGCGCTACCGCCATGCCTCCCGTTCTGCATGTTCAGCGATGCTTTGCAGAACTTTCTGCCCCTTGGATTTGTACCTCTCGGCTTTTGCCCAATTGGCCAGTTAAGGGTTGCCCCTTAATTCATTTATACTTTAACAGATATGATTTTAAAGCTGTATCACCTTTTAATTGATTCTGAAAATTTACAGAAATTCCTGTGAATATTGGGGATAAATTAAGCTTTGAAAACTAAGATAAAATAGCTGATTAAAAATAAGATTGCCAAGATAGATAAAAAAATAGTTTCAATACTTTTGCCATGATTTTTATACTGAATTGAACTTAAAATAATAAATCCTACAGAGGTAATTAAAAACCATACAGCAGGAATTTCTCCATCTATTGAACCCATAATTTTATATTTAAACTATTGACATTAAAAATCACTTGATATATTACTAGTGATAATTAATTGTTATCAATAGTAATTATATGAATGAACTAACTACTGATCTAAAATCGCTTCACGAGGCAACTTTAAATAACCTCAAAAGCTCAAAAGCAAATAATACTTTAAGAGCGTATAAGTCAGACTTTAAAGATTTTGCAGCTTTTTGTGCCAAGCATGGTTTGAATTCTTTGCCATCAGAGCCAAAAATAGTTTCTTTATACCTTACACACCTTTCTAAAAATTCGAAAATAAGCACTTTAAGAAGACGTTTAGTGTCAATTAGCATGGTTCATAAATTAAAAGGGCATTATCTAGACACCAAACATCCAATCATTATTGAAAACTTAATGGGAATAAAAAGGGTAAAAGGGAGCATTCAAAAAGGTAAAAAACCTATATTAATCAGTCATTTAAAATCTATAATTAATGTAATAGGTAAACAAAAAATTGAAGATATTAAGAAATTTAGAGACAAATCAATAATCTTAATTGGCTTTGGAGGTGGATTTAGACGAACTGAGCTTATTTCAATTGATCATGAAGATTTAGAATTTGTACCTGAGGGTCTCAAAATTACCATTAGAAGATCAAAAACCGATCAATTTGGTGAAGGAATGGTAAAAGGACTACCCTACTTTACCAATGAAAATTATTGCCCTGTAATTAATCTTAAAAAGTGGCTAGAAATTTCTAAAATTAAATCTGGACCTATTTTTAGAAGATTTTCTAGAGGTTTATCTTTAACAGAAAAAAGATTAACTGACCAATCAGTAGTTTTATTAATAAAAGAATATTTAAATTTAGCTGGTATTGAGAATAAAAATTTTGCAGGTCATAGTTTAAGATCTGGTTTTGCAACTGTTGCTGCAGAGTCTGGTGCCGATGAACGTAGTATTATGGCAATGACTGGTCATAAAACAACACAAATGGTTAGAAGATACATAAGAGAAGCAAATATCTTTAAAAACAATGCTTTAAACAAGATTAAAATTTGAATTAATCAGATTAAAGAAACTTTTTTTCCTAAAGATTTATCAATTATATATTTTGAAATTTTTACTTCATTAAATAATTTGAAATATCTATCTTTACCTTTTTTAGCTATTTTAATTCTTGATTTATCATTTTTTTTATAAAATTTTATTTTATCAGCAAGATCATCAATGTCATTATAAGACACAATTTCATTTGAATTGAAAAAATCGCCCATTTTAACTTTTTTATCAATGAAAACTAATAATCCATTTCCCATAAGTGAGGCAATTCTATTACTCGAGTAATGTTTTGTAGGTTTTCCCCTACTAAGATTTAGAGCCATTTTTGAATTAAGTAATGATTTATAAAATTCATTTCCCCAAACTGGTTCTTGTTTTCCAATACCATAAAAATCATATTTTATTCCATTTATTTTTTTTATAAGTTTTTCTAAAAAAATGACTCTGTTATCTGTCTTTCCTTCTTTAAGTGTTGCTCGATTAACACCATGACTCATTGCGTAAAAAACATCATTCTGTGGCTTTAGTTTAAAAACATCAAAACATTCAATATTTTTATCAACAGGTGTCATAAAAAAATGAATATGTTGGGTAAATTTTTTATTAGGCTTTAATATAGAGGGATTAGTTGTAATGAATGAATGATCTACTATTGGAAGAAATTTTTTTAATTTATTAAT
The DNA here is from genome assembly GCA_003281045.1 of Pelagibacteraceae bacterium AG-349-L23. GTDB lineage: Bacteria > Pseudomonadota > Alphaproteobacteria > Pelagibacterales > Pelagibacteraceae > Pelagibacter. Next base: position 4,191 of record QCDD01000007.1, read on the forward strand.
GTTTTCAGAAGTATCTGGTAAATTTTTCATTAATGGATCTTCATTCCATTGGGAAATTATTATTCTTTTATTTATTGATCTAAAATCAGATAAGATTTCTTGATTTATGTTGTCAGAGTGACCAAAAATAACTAAATCTGGATTATAATTTTTAAAAGTTTCAACTAAATATTTATGAAATTTATCTCTAAAACCTAGTAGACTAATACTTTTATTTTGTCTCACATAGTCTCTATCACTTATTTCAATTACATCATGACCGTTTCTAATAAAACCATTTGTAAATTTTTTACCTAATGACAGATTGTAAATTCTATGATTTAGTTTTTGCGCTAAATTATAAATATTAATAATTCTTAATTTATTTCTGTTTATATTAATTTTCTTAAAGGGGAATAATGAACTTCTCATTAAATCAATTTTTTGAGAATTTTTTTTTAACTTGTGTTTGACAAATTTTTTACTTCTAATTTGAATATTTTTTCTAAATTTGTAATTTTTAATAAGATTTATAACTTCTTTTTCAATATTTTTAGTATCTAATTTTTTAAGCTTTATTGCATAATCGGTTGTTTCAGAGAGACCTCCGGTATTAGAAATAATTGTTGCACATCCTCGTGATGAAGCTTCCAATGCCGTTCTACCAAATGGTTCTTCCCATCTTGAGGGAATAACAGCAATTTCAGATTTGCTTAAACAATCTAAAACTTTATTATGTGGAATTTGTCCAAGATTAAAGTGTCTTTTATGAGTTGGAAAATTTTGAAATCTTTTTTCTTCACCAATTGAAATTGCCCGCCAATCAATATATTGGCCCAAGATTCTAAACATTGATTTACAATATAGATCATATCCCTTAGACTCATTTAATTTTCCAACAAAAATTATTTGTTTATTTTTTTTTATACTCTTTTTTATTGGATCAATACTATGATAAATTATTTCAGTATTGTTATCTGATAAATTCGGTAAATTTTCAAAAAACTTTTTTTTTACCCATTTTGAGATAAAAATAATTTTATCAACTTTTTTTAAAAGATAGATCCTTTCATTAACTGATTTGGCACCCTTCATGGTAGTTGGGTCATTATGAAAATATAAGATAATTTTTGAATTTAATTTTCCAAAAAACTCTCTAACCATTACTGGTCTATTATGTAACTCCAAAATGTCAAAATTTGAATTTTTGATTTTATTAATGATTTTATTTGAGTAATCTTTAGTTGTACTATAAAGTTTTGAATTAATATTATCTATATTTATATAATTTTTTGTTAAATAATTTTTATTTTTGGTGCTACCTATAATGTAGGTACTCTTTCTATATTTGGAGTCTCTTATAAAATCACTAATCCATAGGGCAACTGCACCAGCGCCTCTTAGTGTATAGTTTTCTTTATATGGTAATATTGATGCAATCTTCATATCAACTTATATTTAACAAGTGTTTTCTTTTTTTTTTATCTTTTTTCAATTTATACTCATATGACATAGCTAACCTTTTATCATAAAATCTTTTTTTATAGATAATTTTCCACTTGTAGCCTCGAGTTGACTTTGCCCCATCACCAGCGTTATGCTTTTTAAGTCTTAAATCAAGGTTATTTGTATATCCAACGTAAGTTTTGATAATTTTATTATTTACGCTTTTAAGCATATAAACATAAAATATCATAAGTCTGGCGGTCCCTAGGGGAATCGAACCCCTCTTTCGAGGATGAAAACCACGTGTCCTAACCGATAGACGAAGGGACCGAATTTCAGTTTTCTATTTCAAAATGCAATCTTTATCAAGTGTTATTAGGTTGCATTATTTGCATTATTATTAACTAAAACTTTAAATTCTTTTGATGGTTTGAATATAACAACATCTCTCTTAGAAATCTCCTTTTCTTCTTTAGTTTTTGGATTTCTACCAATTCTAGAATTCTTTGATCTAATTAGAAATGTCCCAAATTTTGATATCTTTACAGATTTTTTTTTGTATAAATTTGAAACTATTATAGAAAAAAATTCTTCAACTAAATTTTCTGTTATTTGTTTTGAAAATCCAACTTGCATATATATTACATTTACAAGATCTTTTTTGGTTAAATTAATTCTCATTAATTAGATATTTTCTCTTATCTTGTTGATTAGATCGCCTTTAACAATTTTACTACACACTTCTAATGAATTTGAAAAACCAATGAAATCTGTTCCACCATGACTTTTTACAACTGGTGAGTCTAAGCCAATAAAAATTGCACCATTATAAAGTCTAGGATCTAATCGTTTTTTGAACTTATTTAAATTCGAGAAATTTAATATTGCTGATAATTTACCTAAAATTGAGTCTTTAAAAACTTTTTTTAGTTCATCTGTAATAAAATTTGCAGTTCCTTCTGCTGTTTTAAGAGCTACATTGCCAGTAAAACCATCGGAAATGATTACATTAACATTTCCATCCATGAGTTCATTACCTTCTATGTAACCAGAAAAATTAAAATTGTTAGATTTTTTTTCATTAAGTATTTGAAAAGTTTCTTTTATAATTTCATTACCCTTCAATTCTTCTGAACCAATATTTAACAAAGCTGTATTAGGTATTTCATTTGGATAAAGAGATTTATATAAAGATGCTCCCATAATTGAGAAATCAACTAAATTTTTGGAACTACACTCAATATTTGCACCTAAATCCAATACAACACTCATCCCTTTTTTATTAGGCCATAAGGCAGATAAAGCAGGCTTATCTATATTTTCTATCATTTTGAGATTTAATTTTGCAATAACAAGTAATGCACCAGTATTCCCAGCAGATATTACAATATCAGTTTCTTTTTTTTTTACGCTTTCAATTGCAAGCCACATACTTGTATTTTTACCCCTCTTAGCAGCTTCAAGAGGGCTGTCTGTACTTTTGACAACATTGTCTGTATGTATAATTTCATAGAAGTCTCTATTTAGATTATTTTTAATGTATGCTTCAATCTTTGTCTTATTCCCAAAAATTTTAAAAAAATTATTTTTATTTGATTTATGACTATGGATTATGCCGTCAATGATTTTTTTAGGTGATCCATCGCCACCCATTGCATCAACTGCAATTTTAATTAAATCTGACATTTAAACACTAATTATTCTTCAGGGTCTAAAACTTGACGACCTTTATACATTCCAGTTTTTAAATCTAAATGATGAGACAATCTATATTCACCAGATTTTTTGTCCTCAATCACATTTTTTGATGAGAATTTCATATTTTGTGATCTTCTCATACCAGTTCTTGATGGTGTTTGTTTTCGTTTAGGTACTGCCATAATTATGGACTAATTACACTTTTTAAAAAAAAATTCAAAGTTTTTTTATTCAAATTTACAGAAAAACCATCAAAATAATCAACCAAAATATCAATTTCTTTAAAATCCTCCAAAAAAGATGATAGTTTTTTTAATTTTTCATGTTTATCTAATTTATCCCAAAAGTGAATTTCTGAAACAATAGCATGAAATAAATTCAAATAAATTTTCATTTTTTTATTTATTGATTGATCTCCATATCCTATTTCTCGAATACTTAATTCCAACTGTCTAAAATTAAAATCATAAATTCTTTGCAAAATATCCTTATTTTCTTTGTTTTTATAGGCTTTCAAAAAGAAAGCAAAATGTATGAGAAAAAGTGTTAAACGATCTGAGAAGTTATCTTCTCTATCAAGAGATTTATATAAGTCTTTATTTCTAGAGTAATTGATTAAATTGTTATAAACATTAATATAATTATCTGACATGTTTAAGATATTATATATATTTTTTTTTGCATTAGTAGTATCAAATTGTTCTTTTAAAAAAGTTGTAAATCATCATGGCGTTCCTTTTCTTGATAAAAAACAAAAGCAATTAATTATTGATCAGTCAACAAGTAATGATGTAAGAAAAATTCTTGGAACACCATCGACTAGAAGTAAATTTGATAACGATATATGGATATATATTGAAAGAAAACAAACTCAATCTAAATTAAGGAATTTAGGTAGAATGAAAATTTTTAAAAATGATGTTCTGGTTCTTGAAATAGATGATTATGGAATTTTAAAGAAAAAGGAGTTTTATAATATGGAAGATATGAAGAAAATAAAAGTTGTAGAAGACACAACTGAAGCAACTTTTGCAAGAAATTCCTTTATTTACGATTTCATGTCTAGTATGAGGCAAAAAATTAATGACCCTCTTGGTGTGAGGGCCAAAAAAAGAAAAGAAATTAGCCAGCGATAACTGCTAATAAAAGTAAAGCGACAATATTTGTTATTTTTATCATTGGATTTACAGCTGGACCCGCAGTATCTTTATAAGGATCACCAACTGTATCACCTGTTACTGCTGCTTTATGAGCCTCTGAGCCTTTTCCACCATGATTTCCATCTTCAATATATTTTTTAGCATTATCCCAAGCACCACCACCTGCTGTCATAGAAACTGCAACGAATAGACCGGTAATAATAACACCTAATAACATCGCACCAACAGAAGCCAATGCAGCAACTTGACCACCGATTGCAAATATTATCAAGTATAAAACTATTGGTGACAAGACTGGTAATAATGAAGGGATAATCATTTCTTTAATAGCTGCAACAGTTAAGAGATCTACTAATCTAGCATAATCAGGTTTTTGTTTTCTTTTCATAATACCCGGGTATTTCTTAAATTGTCTTCTTACTTCTATTACGACAGCCCCACCTGCTCTACCAACAGCTTGCATACCCATAGATCCAAATAAGTAAGGTAACATTCCACCAATAAGTAAACCAACAACAACATAAGGATTGGATAAATCAAAAGTTACAACTATTCCCTCTAATTTTGAGCCAACCTCTTTAGAAAAATGTTTGATATCCTCTGTGTATGCTGCAAAAAGAACTAGAGCTCCTAATCCCGCAGAACCAATAGCATACCCTTTTGTAACTGCTTTTGTAGTATTGCCAACTGCATCTAATGCATCTGTTGTTTTTCTTACATTATTTGGTAATTTAGACATTTCAGCAATACCACCAGCATTATCTGTAACTGGTCCATAAGCATCTAGTGCTACAACCATTCCTGCTAATGCTAACATTGTTGTTACGGCGATTGCTATACCATACAAACCAGCGATATGGTTAGTCAGCAAAATACCAGCAACGATTATTAAAGCTGGTATAGCTGTAGCCTCTAATGATATTGCTAAGCCTTGGATCACGTTTGTCCCATGTCCTGTTGTAGAAGAACTTGCAACACTTTTTACAGGTCTATAGTTAGTTCCTGTATAATATTCAGTTACCCAAATTAACAATCCAGTAATCACTAATCCTATCACTCCACAATAATATAAGCTCATACCAGAAAATGATTTATTATTTAAATCATAAGAATTTTCTAAACCTAAAACGTAATCAGTTACTGGATATAAAATAACTAAGGAAGCTAAAGCTGACACCACAAATCCTTTATACAACGCCCCCATCACATTTTTACTTCTCCCAAGTTTAACAAAAAAAGTTCCAATAATTGAAGTTAAAATACATGCCCCACCAATTGTTAATGGGAAGATCATCATTGATAAATCACCTGGAAAAAATATTGAAGATAAGACCATTGTTGCAACAATAGTTACTGCATAAGTCTCAAATAAATCAGCTGCCATTCCAGCACAGTCACCTACATTATCACCGACGTTATCAGCTATTACAGCAGGATTTCTTGGATCATCCTCTGGTATGCCGGCTTCTACTTTTCCGACTAAATCGGCTCCTACATCTGCACCTTTTGTAAAAATACCTCCACCAAGTCTAGCAAAAATAGAAATTAATGATGCACCAAACCCAAGCGCAACTAATGCATTTACAATTTCCCTCTCGTCAACATTAAATTTTAACAATAAATAATAATAAACAGCTATTGATAATAATGCTAAACCAGCAACTAACATCCCAGTTACAGCTCCAGATTTAAAAGCTACTGATAAGCCACTAGCCAATCCTTTTTTAGACGCTTCAGCAGTTCTAACATTCGCTTGTACTGAAACTAACATTCCAACATATCCAGCTATACCTGATAAAGTTGCACCAATGAGGTAACCTAATCCAACAAGCATACTAAAAGCAAAACTTACAATAACTAAAACTACAACACCAACAATAGCAATTGTTTTATACTGCCTAGCAAGATATGCTTTGGCACCAATTTGTATAGCTGATGCAATATCTTGCATCTTAGAATTTCCAGCACTTGAATTTAAAATACTTTTTCCAGTTAAATATCCATAAACTATAGATAATAATCCAGCACCAATAGTGTATAAAAGAATTGTTTCGATGGTTGAAGTCATATAAACCTTAATTATGTTGTTGCTTGTTAGTTATTAAAAATCGGACAATACAAAAAAAGCTATAAAAGGCAATAAATAACTTTTAAAAATTATGAAAATGACCTTTGTTTTTAACGGCAATTTTATTCCCTTTTTCATCAATAATTTGTGATTTTTGACCACCAGAAGAAATATTTCCAATTTTTGAAATCTTAATACCTAAAGATTTAAACGTTCTTTTGATGATTCTGGACTTCTTTTTTGATGCAGTAAATAATATTTGATAATCATCGCCTTTAGACACTAAGTCAATCTTTTGTAATTTTTTTGAAATTATTATTTTTTTTAAATTTTTTGAAGTTGGAATATTAGACACATTAACTTTATAAGATAATTTTTGTTTATTAATTAATTTATCTAAATCTGCAAAAAGACCATCAGAAATATCTATAGAGGTATTAGCAAAATTAAATAATTTTTTTGTTAAATTGATATGTAATTCTGGAAGATAATACTTCTTAATAAAATATCTATTAAGACCTTTTTTTAAAGAAAACTTTTTTTTTAATATTTCTAAGCCCATATAACTATCACCTAAGTTACCCGTTACATAGATGTCATCATTAAATTTTGCTTTATTTCTGAATATTATATTAGAGGAAAAACCAACAGAAATTATTGTAAAACTCAATTTGTTTGAAAAAACAGTATCTCCACCCGAAATATGAATCCCAAACTTTTTTTGTTCTTTCTTTAGTGATTGAGAAATTTTACTTAAATTCAATTTTGTAAATGTTTTTTTATTTCCAGAGCCTGAAATAAAATAATATTTTGGTTTAACACCTTTGCAAATCAAATCAGAAATAGAGGATCTTAGAATTTTTTTAATAACTAAATCAGGGTCTTTAAAATCAAAAAAATGTGATTTATCTATATAAGTATCTACAGAAACAACTAATTTTTTTGATTTATCGAAAAAAACATCATCATTTAAGTTAAGTGAATTTTTATTATTTAAAGAGAGTTTTGAAAAATATTTTTTGATTATCTCAAATTCATGCATTTGTTGATCTTAATTTTTTGGCAGCATTGTCTAATAATGCATTTAAATATTTTGTTTGAGAGTCATTCAAAAAGAGATTAGATGCATCAAGATATTCTTTAATGATTATCCTTATTGATACATTAGGTTTATATAAAATTTCATATGTTGCAGATTTTAAGATAACTTGAAATATCTTATCTAATTTAAATAAATTGAAATTATCACCTAAATTTTTATCTAATTCATCTACTATTATCTCGTTTCGTTCAATTGTGCCTAAAACTATATCTTTTATAAATTTTTTAAATCTATGTTTTGGGAAATCTATTTTGTCGTCGTTATTAAACAAAACACCATATAATTTTTGAATAATAATAACTCTAGGGTTATTTTTTGGGCTATACTTTGGTTTCATTTTTGAGATAAAACTGAAACAATAGCTTTCGCTGCCTCAGCACCCTTTTTTTTTCTGGCTTTTGCTTGTTTCATATTTAAACAAGTTAGAATTGCATTTCCTATAGGTTTTTTTGAATTAATAGCTAAATCCATAATAGCATTAGTTGAGGATTGAGATATGAAATCAAAATGTGGAGTCTGACCTTTAATAACACATCCAAGAGCGATGAAAGCGTCAAATTTTTTTAAATGTTTTGAGATGGTTACAGGTATCTCAAAAACGCCAGGAACTTTAATTATTTTTATATTAAAATTTCTTGGTAGATTTTTTTTTGCACTATTTAACAAACCCAAAGAAATATCTTTATAATAATCCGCTGTTACTATTAAAATTTTTTTCATCAAATCAATTCTTGTTTAATTATCTTAATGTTATATCCCTCTAAACCAATAACTTTTTTTGGTGTTCTAGTAATTAATATCATCTTTTTGATTTTTAAATCTTTAATAATTTGGGCACCTATACCATAATTTCTTATAAGATTATCTTTACCTTTCTTTTTAATGCTTTTATTTTTAAAGCTTTTAAGCGTTTGAGTTACTGAATTTAAGTTAGAGTCTTTTATAAAGATTAGTACACAATTATTATATTTTCTAAAATAGTTTATTGTTTTATCAAATGAATTGGGAAGTTTCTGACTTATAAGATAGTTATAAACTACATTTGATGAAATAACTCTAACACGTGGTACGATTGATCTTTTTAAAGATCCCTTAATCAGAGCAAAGTGTTCTGATCCATCTAGAAGATTCTCATATATTTTGATCTTATATTTTTGATTTTTTACTTTGATATCCGAAGACTTTTTTAATTTTACTAATTTTTCTTTTTTTAATCGATAAGAAATTAAATCCTCAATTTTACCAATTTTAAGATTATGTTTTTGTGCAAAATTTAAAAGTGCTTGACCCTTAGCCATTGTTCCATCTTCATTCATTATTTCACAAATGACCGCTGAATTATTCTTTTTAGCTAACTTTGAAATATCTACAGAAGCTTCTGTGTGACCAGCTCTTACAAGAACACCCCCATCCTTTGCAATGATCGGAAACACATGGCCAGGGGATACTATATCTTTTTTACTCACATTTTTCTTAGAGGCTATTTTGATAGTTCTTGCTCTATCTTTTGCTGATATTCCAGTAGTGATACCTTTCTTAGCCTCTATTGAAATTGTAAATGCTGTTTGATTTCTTGATTGATTTACAGGTGACATTAAAGATAAATTTAATCTTTTAGCTTGAAGACTATCTAAGGCTAAACAAATAAGGCCTCTTCCATATTTAGCCATGAAGTTAATATTCTTTGCATTTGTATCCGAGGTTGACATAACTAAATCACCTTCATTTTCTCTTTTTTCATCATCAACTAAAATGTACATACCCCCTTTTTTTGCAACATTTATTATAGTTTCTATTGATGAATAATTATTTTTTTTCATAAAAATAGTTTCTAACGTATTTTGAAAGAATATCTATTTCTACGTTAACTAAATTACCTTTTTTAAGAGATGATAGATTTGTCAATTTATATGTATGAGGAATTATCCAGATTTGAAAACCTTTTTTCGTCACTTTAGAAATTGTTAATGATATGCCATTTATACTAATCGAAGCTTTTTCGATTATATTTTTTCTCTCTTTTTTATTAATTTCAAAATCAAATAAATAAGATTTATCAATTTTGTTCACTGATAATATTTTGCCAACAGTGTCAACATGTCCTTGACAAATATGACCTGAAATTTTTTGACCATATTTAAGAGGGAGTTCTATATTAATTCTATCGTTTAACTTTATGTATCTAAATTTCGATCTTTTAATAGTTTCATTAGATAAATAAAATTCCATAATCTTTTTTTTTATTGAAATGAGAGTAAGACAAACCCCATCGCAAGCTACAGAAACACCTATATCTTTTAAACCTAATTTTAGATTAGATTTTACAAAAATATTAATCCCTTTAGGTCTTTTAATTATTTTTGTTATTAAACCTTTGTTAAAAATAATTCCATTAAACATTTCAATTTTTGTAAATAGTTAATTTATCGCTAGCTAATTTAGAGTTTATCTTATGATTATTATATTTGGTATTCAAAATGCTGGAAGAAGTAAAATTAACATGTTTTTTGTTTTTAGATAAATTTTTTGAACTTCTAAACATATAAAATTCATTAAATAATTTTTTTTGAAGGAAATTTTTTGTTAATATATCTCCGCCCTCTACTAATAGATTTCGTATTTCCATCTTATATAAATTTTTCAGAATTTTTATTAGATCTAAATTTTTGTATTTATCTGTAGATTGTTTTATTACAATAGCACCTCTCCTTTTTAAAAGTTTTATTTTTAATTTATTGTTAGAATTATGGAAAATAATAGTATTTTCATTTTTAATTGATTTAGCTATATAACTTTTCAAATCTATTTCTAAATTTCTGTCTAAAATAATTCTTTTTGGGGAAAATTGATTAAAACCCTCCAACCTACAATTTAGTTTTGGATTATCTATATTTAGTGTTTTGCCAGAAATCATTATACCATCACTTTTTAATCTTAAATAATGATTCAATTTATCAGATGTTTTATCAGTAATTCTCTTTGATATTTCGCTGTAAATGATCTTATTCTTTGATACTGCAATTTTTCCAATTACATAGGGTAGTTTCTTTTTTCTGTTAAAGAAATAAGATCTGTATAAATTTTCTGCATCTTTCCTTAAAAGCCCCTTTTTAACTTTAATTTTGTTTTTTCTTAATATTGAATAACTCTTGCCCTTTACTTTTAAATCAATGTCATCCATTGAATAATAAACTTCTCCAATTTTATTCTTTATAATATTTTTGGTGCAGGGTGGAGTTTTTCCATAATGATTACATGGCTCTAAAGTAACATACATTTTTGAGTCTTTTAAATTTTCTGAGGAATTTAAAATAGCATTATGTTCCGCATGTGGTCTACCATTAAAGCCTGTTTGTCCTATAGATATTATTCTATTATTTTTTACAATTACACATCCAACTGAAGGATTGTTTCCTGTTAAACCTCTTCGCGCATTAGCCAAATTTAAAGCTAATTTCATAAAATTTTTATCTTGAGCTGAGAATTTATCTTTTTTTGTAGACATCTAGTTTGTCCACAAATTGTACGAAATCTTGTTCTTCTCTAAAATTTCTATAAACAGAAGCAAATCTAACATAAGCAACTGGATCAAGTTCTTTCAAACCTTCCATGACCATTGTTCCTATTGTATTACTCGAAATTTCATTTTGACCGAGTTCCTCTAGCGATCTAGAGATCCGACTTATAAATTTTTCAACAGTTTCAGTATCTAAAGGTCTTTTCTTAAGAGCAATATAAATTGATTTTGCAAGTTTATCCCTATCAAAAGCAGATTTTCTTCCATTTTTTTTTACTACCATTAATTCTCTAAATTGAACTCTTTCAAAGGTAGTAAATCTCGCACCACATACACACAATCTTCTTCTACGTATAGCGGTACCATCCTCTGTTGGACGTGAGTCTACAACTGAGGTCTCACCTTTCTTACATATTGAACAAATCATCTATTCAAATTTTTGTAGATTGGAAATGAAGAGCATAAATCAATTACTTCTTTCCTAACTTCTTCCTCTATTTGACTATTGTCCTCTGGATTTTTGGATAATCCTTTTATTACTTTAGTTATTAATTCGCCTATTTTTTCAAATTCTTTTAAACCAAATCCTCTTGTTGTAGCAGCTTGTGAACCAAGTCTTATTCCAGAAGTTATCATTGGTTTTTCTGTATCAAACGGGATCCCATTTTTATTACAAGTAATATTGGCTCTACATAAACTCTCAGAAGCTATATTTCCTTTTACACCAAAAGGTCTTAGGTCAACTAACATCAAATGTGTATCAGTACCACCTGAATAAATTTTAAATCCATTATTTTTTAAAGTTTCCGCTAACATTTTAGCATTTGCTAAAACATTTTTTATGTAAGTTTGAAATTCAGGTTTTAATGCTTCAAAAAAACCTGCAGCTTTAGCGGCAATGATATGCATTAAAGGACCACCTTGATAACCAGGAAAAACAGCTGTATCAAATTTTTTTCCAAGATCTAAATCATTCGATAAAATAATTCCACCACGTGCGCTTCTGAATACTTTATGGGTTGTGGATGTTACGACATGTGCATAGTCACAAGGATTTGGATATCCTTTGCCAGCTACTAAACCGGAAAAATGGGCCATATCTACCATAAGATATGCACCAACTTTATCAGCAATTTCTCTAAATCTTTTAAAATCAATTACTCTTGAATACGCACTACCACCTGCAATAATTAATTTAGGTTTATGTTCTAGTGCGAGTTTTTCAACATTATCATAATCAATTAATTCAGATTTTTTATCTACGTCATAACTTATTGCATTAAACCATTTACCAGACATTGAAATTTTCAATCCATGAGTTATGTGACCTCCTGAATTTAAGCTCATACCCAAAAAGGTGTCGTTTGGTTTTAACAAAGCCAAAAATACAGCACCATTTGCTTGAGCACCTGAATGAGGTTGAACATTTGCGTATTTACAATTGAAAAGTTTTTTTATTCTTTCAAGTGCCAGTTGTTCTGCTACATCTACATGTTCACAACCATTGTAATATCTTTTACCTGGATATCCTTCCGCATATTTATTTGTTAGAACTGATCCTTGAGCCTCTAATACAGCTTGTGAAACTATATTTTCAGAAGCTATTAACTCAATGTGATTTTGTTGTCTAATTAACTCATCATTTATTGCCTTAAATAAATCTGGATCAGATTTTGAAAGACTTTTTTCAAAAAAATCCTGGTAAGAAGAATTTATATATTTTGTTTCACTTGACATTTTTTTCCTTATATTTTTTTTACTCTTTTTTTATGTCTACCACCTTCAAATTTAGTATTAATAAAAGCTTCAATACATTTAAAGGCAGTATTTTTTTTTGTCAATCTAGATCCTAATGTTATAATATTCGCGTTGTTATGCAATCTAGATAATTTTGTGTTTTTTATTGAATAACACATCGCAGCTCGAATTTTTTTGTGTTTATTTGCAGCCATTGACATTCCCATACCTGAACCACAAACTAAAATACCCATATTTTTTGAGTTAACGCTGACCTTTTTACATAATTTATGAGCATAATCCGGGTAATTTACCGAGATTTTTGAATTATCAGTCCCAAGATCATGGAAATTGTATTTTTTTAGAAACTTTTTTTTAATTTGTTCTTTCAAATTATACCCAGCGTGATCTGAAGAAATAAATATTTTTTTCAAATTAGTTAAATTTGTAATCTAAGACACATGCAACTAAATGGATTCTATTTTCCTCTCCCCCATTGAATGCATTATGATATTTAGTATTATTAGTAATCCAAACAGATCCATCTGCAGGCATATGTTTTGCAACATTATCAATGACCATTATAGAGCCCGGGTTAGTAATTATTGGAATATGTAGTCTTGGCTCCGGATCTCTGTGCCAACTTAAAGTTGATCTTGGCTCCTTTAATAAAATTCTTACACGTCCTAATTTATACTTTGAGGAAAGCACATCAAACACCTCTTTAAAATAAGTATGTTTGTAATCTTCAATAAATTCAGAATAAGCAGATTCATCAATCATTTCATCTCTCATAGCTTCTTTTCCTGAAGAATCTGGTTTAGTCCAGAACACACCTCTTGCTTTATTACCTTTAATAGAGTCTGGATCACCTGGTATTTGTGTTAATGAAATGGCACCAAAATTTGAAACACCATCAACTCCTGAAAAACCCTTGATGGTTAATAATTCTTTATAAGCATTTTGAAGTTTGTTTACATCAAACTTAATATCTTGTTTTTGAAAATCGTTAAAATTTAAACTCATTTGTAATATATTGTCTCCTGATGTTGTTTAATATCTGTTTTAAGATATATTTGTATATAACATTTGTCGCATATTTTAAATAAATTTAAACATGATTACAGGAAAATTCCCAGCATTGAGACTTAGACGCAATAGAAAAACTGATTGGTCAAGAAGGTTAATTGAAGAAAATAATCTTACACCTAATGATTTTATTTTACCCATTTTTCTAATTGATGGAAAAAATAAAAAACAATCTATTAAATCTATGCCTGGTGTTTACAGGTACACAATCGATAAATTAAATAATATAATAGACAGAGCTATTAAAAAAGGCATACCTATGATTGCCTTGTTTCCATACACTGAAAAAAGAAAAAAAAACGACTTAGGTACCGAGGCTCTTAACGAAAATAATCTGGTTTGTAGGGCACTACAAAGAATAAAGAATAAATATAAAAATGAGATTGGAATAATGTGTGATGTTGCATTAGATCCATATACTTCACATGGTCATGATGGACTTTTACAAAACAAATATGTGTTAAATGACGAAACCATAAAAATTTTATTAGATCAATCTTTATTGCAAGCACAAATGGGTTGTGATGTTTTAGCACCATCTGACATGATGGATGGTCGAATTGGTGAAATTAGAAAGTACCTCGACAAACATAATTTTAAAATGACACAAATACTTTCTTATGCTGTTAAATATGCTTCAAGTTTTTATGGCCCTTTTAGAGATGCAGTTGGTTCAAAAAACTTATTAAAAGGAAATAAAAAGAATTATCAAATGGATTATAGAAATAGTGATGAAGCCTTAAGAGAGGTTGCTTTGGATATAAAAGAAGGAGCTGATATGGTTATGGTTAAACCTGGACTACCATATCTTGATATAATTAAAAAAGTTAAAGAAAACTTTAAGATTCCAGTTATGGCATATCAAGTCTCAGGTGAATATTCTTTATTAGAACATGGAATTAAAAATGATTTAACTGATCGAAACATTATTTTAGAAAGTCTTATTTCTTTTAAAAGAGCTGGAGCTAATGCTATTGTTAGTTATTACGCTGATAGATTAGACCAAATTATTCAATAATTATTTTAAAGTATTAATAAATTGCAATCTGCTGATTGGTTGGTTTAGGTTATTTGGCTTTAAAATTGACTTTTCAAGATAATCACTCAACAATTTAAGACCTGTTAGTAAAGATTCTATATCTTCAGTTGAGTTGTTTTTATCTATTAAAAAATTAGGTATAATTCTTTTTTCTGTTGATGATTTCGATATATATTGTTTTTGATCACCAATAATTTTTTCATTGACTAAATTCTCAAAATTTAAGTCATAGCCTAGAGATTTAAATAATTCCAACTCCCAAAAGATATAATTTTTTATCCAGTCTTTAGATTTCAATAAAACATAAAATTCTTCTAACAAAGAAAATATCTTTGCATTTTTTTGTGACTCAGCTGTAAGTAATTTAACCAAATTCATAGCTGAGGAAATACAAGTTAATTTTTGTTGATTATCAAAATATAATGGAGATAAAGCTTCTTGAATCTCTACTTTAAAATAACCCATGCTATTTTCATTTTTAGAATTATAATTTACATATAGTTTATTTCCTATTTGAAGATAGTTCTTAATTTTTTTTGAAGTTCCACCGAAAATAATGCCACTTACTTTACCAAAATTTTTAGTATAAATTTCTGATATTAATGAATTTTCATTATATCTATTTTTATTCAATAAAAATCCAATATCGTCCCATATCATAATTTACTCTGATTTTGTAAACATTTAATAGCAGCATTTTGTTCAGCATCTTTTTTTGAACTACCCTCTGCTAAAAAAAACTTAGTATCAATTAATTTTACACCAACTTTAAAAAGAGGTTTATGTCTTGGTCCAGTATTTGAAATAAGTTTATAAATAGGTAATTTTTTAAATCTTTTTAAAGAGAATTCTTGTAATTTTGTTTTTGCATCTATTTGAGTAATAACACTATCTTTTATATTTTCTGACCATAATTCTAAAATAAATTTTTCTACAGAATTAAAACCTTTATCTAGATAGATAGATCCTATTAATGCTTCACAACAATCAGAAACAACTTTATCCTCTATTTTATTTTTCTTTTTCTTAATATCTAAAGTTAAAATATACTTATCAAGATTAATTTTTTTTGCGATTTGTAAACAAGTTTTCTTATTTACTAAAGATGCAAACTTTTTATCTAATATACCTTCTTTTTCATTGGGGTAAATTTCCAAAAGTTTTTTTGCAATTACTAATCCTAAGACACGATCTCCTAAAAATTCTAATTTTTCGTTATTAATTTCTTTGCTATAGCTTTTATGAGTTAATGATCTAACTAACAAATCTTTGTCTTTAAAATTGATCTTAATCTTTTTTTCTAAAGTTTGATAATTAATTTTCATTATTTGATCTTTTGGAAGAATCTATCAAATCTGATTGATTTGTTCCATTTCCAAAATGAAAAAATACTTCCAACAGATCTATCTGATGAGAAGAAAATAAATTGGGCCTTTCCTACAAGATTATCTTTGTGTACATATCCTACACTTGATAAATATCTACTATCCTTAGAACAATCTCTATTATCTCCTAAATAGAAGTAGTGATCCTTTGGAACTATAAATTTATCTGAATTTTTAAAAGTAAAATCTTTTAAGTAAACAGTTTTATGTTTTTTTCCATTAGGTAAAATTTCCTCAAAAGTAAATACATCAATGTTTCTATATCCACAGAATATTTTATCACTTTCTGAGATTCTGGATTTTAAAACCTCTGAGTTATTTATATACAAATTTGAATTAATAAATTGTACTTGGTCTCCGGGCAAACCAATTAATCTTTTTATATAGTCAGTTCTATTATCTGCAGGAGTTTTGAATACTACAACATCTCCCCTTTTTGGCTCACTGAACATTACTCTTCCTGTAAAAATAGGAGGACTGAATGGAAATGAATGTTTGCTATAACCATATGAATATTTAGTTACAAATAATCTGTCTCCAACCAACAGATTAGGCTCCATGGATGAAGATGGTATATAAAATGGTTGGAGAAATATAGATCTAATAAAAATAGCAATAATTAATGCATAAAATAAAGTTTTTATGTTTTCTTTAAAGAAATTTTTATCTAACATTATCTTTTAACCAAAATTGTAAACGCTATTGAATGATCTTTTTCATCAGATAGTGAAAGAAACAAGTCATATTTCTTAATTTTGAACTTTTTTTTTATAATTCTATCAATTTTTTTTGATTTATAGAAAAAAGGTTTACCCATTTTATCATTTAAAATTTCAATATCTTTGAAACTTAGATTATCTCTAATTCCAGTACCAAATGATTTTGATAGAGCTTCCTTGGCTGCAAATCTTTTTGCAAAAAAGTTTGATCTATTAACTTTATTTTTAGAAAATTTAAGTTCATTTGGTCCAAAAGTTCTTTTTATAAATTTTTGGTTTTTAATTAAAGGCTGAAATCGTCTATTTTTTACTATATCAACTCCAATTCCTAATATTTTCATTTCTGTTATTTAATAATTTTTTTGAATTTTTTTATTACTTTGGACAAACCAAAAAAAACCGACTCACCGATTAAATAATGTCCTATATTGAATTCTTCTATTTCTTTAAATCTAGATAATAATTCAGTTGTTTTATAATCAAGTCCATGACCAGCATGAACTTCTAAACCAATTTTCTTTGCAATAATTGAACATTTTTTTATTCTATTAAGCTCTTTAGAATAATTCTTCTTCAATTTTACTAATCTAGAAAGTCTACCTGTATGAATTTCAACACAATCAGATCCTAGTTTATATGAGGTTTTGATATCATTAAGTGATGGATTTATGAATAAACTTGTTCTAATTTTTTTCTTTTTAAATTTCAAAATTATATTTTTAATTTTATTTTTATTTTTATTTAAGTTTAAACCTCCCTCCGTGGTAACTTCTTTTCTATTTTCTGGCACTAAACAAATATAATTTGGTTTTATTTTTAACGCTTTACTTATCATTTTTAAGTTAGTTGAGATTTCCAAATTAACTAAAATATTTTTTAAAGAACAAATTTTTTTTGCATCATTATCTTTTATATGTCTTCTATCTTCACGAAGATGAATTGTTATTGAGTCAGCCCCTGCTTTCTTAACAAATTTAGCTGCAAATATCGGATCTGGATGTAATTCACCTCTAGCATTTCTCAGGGTTGCTATATGATCAATATTTACTCCAAGACGTCTCACTTCGTGTATCTACTTCCTGGCGTTGAAATTGGAATTAATTTCAACTCATTTGGAATGTTGTTCTTTTTATAAGTTGGAACAGAAATTTTGAGGTGTGAAACTATATTTTTTTTTATCTTTAAATTATTTTTTGATGATCTATCAATAATTGTTGCAAAACCAATTAGTTTTGCCTTTGAATTTTTAATCAATTTTACACATTCCATGCTTGATTTGCCTGTGGTTATAACATCTTCAATAATTAATACTTTTGATCCTTTTTTAATTTGAAAACCTCTTCTTAATTGAAATTTCCCTTTTACTCTTTCACAGAAAATAGTTTCTTTTTTAAGCAGTCTACCAATTTCATAACCGATTATTATACCACCCATTGCTGGTGATAAAATTAAGTCGAAGTTTTTAAATTTTTTCTTAATTTTTCCGGCTAAAGATTTACAAATTTTCTCTGCCTTATGCGGAAAACTTAATAGTTTTGCGCATTGAATATATTTTGAAGAGTGTAATCCAGAAGATAAAACAAAATGTCCCTCTAATAATGCATTAGTTTTTCTTAAAATATCTAAGGATTTTTTGTGTGAAAGCATTTCTTTTATCTTCGTGTCTAATTATCTTAAATTTTATACCTTTTTGTTTTAGCTCTGCAATAAAATTAGTGAAATTTTTTAAATCTCTTATGATTAATTGGAATTTAAAATTTATATAGTTAGGGTTTTTGCCTGCCATCACAAGGTTTGAAATATTCAGTTTATGCTCTCCGATTAATGAACTAACATTACCAAGCTGACCTGGTTTATCTGGTAAAGATATCCATAAAGTAGTATTGTACTTTTTTACTCTTTCCTCTTTTCTTTCTCCCTTTTCATGCCAATAACGTCTTATAGCTGCCCTTGCTTTTCCTGTTTTTGTTATTGGGATCCAATGCAATGATGGTGAATGATTTTTAGAGGTAATAATTTTAACTCGATCTCCATTTCTTAAAATAGTTTGGAGTTCACTTTTATTACCATTAATTTCACATCCGATTGCGGTATCTCCTATTTTAGTATGTACGGCATATGCAAAATCAATTGGAGTAGCATCTTTTGGTAATTTAATAACCGATCCTTTTGGTGTAAAACAAAATACATTTTCTTGGAACATTTGTAGTTTTGTATATTCATACGAATGTTCTGGATTTTCATTTTTTTCAATGATTTCTACTAAATCTTTTAACCAGTCATATTCTTTCCAAGTTAAAGAATTAAATTTCTCAGAGGATTTATATTGCCAATGTGAAGCAATACCTCTTTCAGCGAAATCATGCATTTCTGTTGTTCTAATTTGAATTTCTATGGGTTTTTTATTAGATCCAATAACTGCGGTATGAATTGATTTATAACCATTAATTTTAGGTGAAGAGATATAATCTTTAAATTTGCCAGGTATACAATTGTATTCTTTATGTATTATCCCTAAAGTTTTGTAACAATCATCAATATTTTCTAAAATTATTCTAAATCCAATAATATCAGTTATTTGCTCAAGAGAAACTCGTTTCTTTTGAACTTTTCTCCAAATTGAAAAAGGTGTTTTGCCTCTTCCATAAATTTTAGATTGTATATTATTGTCATTTAACAAAGTGTTGATTTCAATAGAAAGAGATTCGAAAATATCTTTTTTGTCAGATTTGATTTCATCTAATCTATTTTGAATTAGTGTTCTTGCATCATTATTCAAAACCTCAAAAGATAAATCTTCTAGCTCATCTCGAATTCTATGCATTCCCATTCTATCAGCTAATGGTGCATAAATTTCCATTGTCTCTTGTGCAATTCTTTTTCTTTTATCTTCTTTAGTGATAGCTTTTATCGTTCTCATATTATGTAAACGATCTGCAATTTTAACTAACAAAACTCTTATATCTTTTGAGGTTGCTAAAATAAGTTTTCTAAAGTTTTCTGCTTTTGAGTTTGTGGTTGCGGTGTTTTCAAAAACTGAAATTTTTGTAACACCATCAACTAAATCTGCAACCTCTTCACCAAATTCTCCTTTAATGGTCTCGTAAGTAGCGTAGGTATCTTCGATTGTATCATGTAATAAACCAGTAGTAATAGTAGCGCTATCTAATTTGAGATCTGTTAGGATATTTGCGACTTCTATTGGATGTACTGAATATGGGTCACCTGAAGCTCTCTTTTGATTACTATGTGCTTTAACAGCAAAATCATAAGCTTTATTCAGTTTTTCAGGGTTTAAAAATTTGTTATAAATTTTTACTTTATTTATTAAATCTTCAGAATTAAGCATTCAAACACTATATCACTAAATTAAATTTGTTTAATAGACCTAATGTCTCTATTTTTTAATGATAATAATAGTTTTTTTATGGAATGTTTTGAAACTGGATGTTTCCAATTTTTATCTATCTCAAATAATGGAAAAAGGACGAAATTTCTTTTATGCATTCTTGAATGAGGTAGATTTAATTCACCTTTCATTTTTCTTCTATTAAAATCAATTATATCAATATCGCACTCTCTAGGAGCATTTCGAAGTCTTTTCTTTCGTCCCAGGCTTGTTTCAATAGTTTTACAAACACTTATTAATTCAAAAGGTGATAATTTAGTTAGAACCTTAACTACAACATTGTAAAATTTAGGATTGTTATTATCAGGCCAAGACAAACTCTCATAATAGCTTGATGATTTTACTATCATAATATCATTAAGAATTAATTTTGATTTAGCTAATTCAATATTATTGATTTTATTTCCAAGATTAGAACCTATACCTAAATAGACAGGATTAACTTGATTTTCTAATATATCTTGCTCTATCACGATTCCATTCTCTTTGTTTTTTTACTGCTCTTTTATCAAATTGTTTCTTACCCTTGGCTACAGCTAACTCTAATTTTGCTTTTCCTTTTTTAAAATACATTTTTGTAGGTACTATTGTAAGCCCGTCTCTTTGCATTTTCCCAATTAGTTTATTAATTTCTCTCTTATTTAATAACAATTTTCTTTCATCGGTTGGATTATGGTTTGAATAACTAGCTTGCTTATAAGATGCAATATGTGAATTTATCAAGACTATTTCACCTTTTTTTTCTATTGCGTAAGAATCTGCTATGTTAACTTTACCATTACGAATTGATTTTATTTCAGAACCTTTTAAGACAATACCTGCTTCAAACAAATCCTCAAAAAAATAATTGAAACTAGCTTTTTTATTAAGACAAATTATTTTTAAACCACTATTGGTTTTTTTTTTCATTAAACTAGTTTTGCAGAATGAAGTGCTTTTTTAACGATATCCTTAGTTTCAGCTGTCACTTTTACAAGAGGTAGTCTTACATTATCATCACAAAGATTTAATAATTTTGCTGCGTATTTTACTGGACTTGGATTACTTTCGACAAACATTGCATGATGAAGAGGTTGTAATATTTTATCAATTTTTTCAGCCTCTTTAATTTCATCGTTATTTTCAGATTTTGAAAATTTTTGAAAATCAGAACAAAGTTTTGGAGCAATATTTGCGGTAACACTTATAGCTCCCACTCCACCTCTTTTATTAAATTCTAAAGCATTATCGTCATTACCAGTTAATTGAATGAATTCATTTCCCATCTTTTTTAAAGTTTGTTCAACCCTATTTAGGTCTCCTGTTGCATCCTTAACACCAATAATATTTTTCAATTCAAATAATCTAGCCATAGTATCAACTGACATATCAATAACCGATCTCCCAGGAATATTATAAATTATTATAGGTATTCCACATTTGTCATTTATTGCTTTATAATGTTGGTATAAGCCTTCTTGTGTTGGCTTGTTATAATAAGGTGTTACAATAAGAGCGCCTGTGGCTCCAATTTTTTCTGCATGAGTTGTAAGTGAAATAGCCTCCTCTGTAGAGTTCGATCCTGTACCTGCAAAAACTGGTAATTTTCCATTACTTTCTTTTACGCATAACTCAATCACTCTTTCATGTTCATCATGACTTAAAGTTGGTGACTCACCAGTTGTTCCTGCTGGAACTAATCCATTTGTCCCATTTTGGATATGAAAATGAATTAAATTAATATATGTCTCATCATCAAGTTTATCATTTTTAAACGGGGTGACTAAAGCAACATTTGATCCTTTAAACATAAATACTTATAACATACATTGTAGATTCATATAGTAAAAGATTATGATTAAAAAAATCTTATTTTGGATAGTATTGATTAATTTATTCGGTCTACAAACTATAGCTCAATCTGACATAATCCCATTAAAAAAACCTATCCAATCTGATGAGCTAACACAAAAAAAATTATTAATAGATGTACTAAAACCCTTACCCAAACCAATACCAAAAATAGTAACAAAAGAGATAGAAAAAAAAATTGAATCTAAGCCAGAAAAGAAGATAAGTGGACTGATACTTCCCAAAAAAAAACCATTAATCGCTGGAACAAAAAAAACAACAGAAATAAAGATATCAAAATATTATCGTAAAAAAGATTTTGCATTAGCAAAAAAAGCAATTTCCGAAATGAAAAAAGCTAGTTGGACAGCTGCAATTAAAACTGCCAAAAGAGCTAAAGATAAATCTATATATGACTTTATTCAATGGAGGCATTTACTTACAAAGGGAAATCAAGCTTCTTATTATGATTATAAAACATTTATAGATTCAAATGAAGATTATCCTAGAATTGGAAGAATAAAATATTTAGCAGAGCATAAACTTTCTACAGAAAAAGTTAGTCCACGAAAAATTATAGAATGGTTTGGTCCTGCGGAACCTTTAAGTGGTTTTGGTAAAATGATATTGGGTGAAAGTTTTATTCTTAATGGTAATAAGGAAAAAGGAATAAGATTCATTAAAGAAGGCTGGATATCAGCTGAATTGTCTAAAACAGATTTAAGATTTTATCGTAAAAAATTTAAGAAATATCTTAATGCAGACGATTATATTAAACGAGCAGAATATCTTGCTTGGAATAATAAATACTGGGACTTAAAACGACTATTAAGATATTTACCTAAAGATTATGAACTATTATATACAGCGAGACAACTATTGATGAGTAAATCGTATGGTGTCGATAATGCTATTTCTAAAGTTCCATCTAATCTTAAAAATGATGCTGGTTTAAATTACGATAGATTAAAATGGAGAAGAAAAAGAGGAAGAGTTGATAGTTCTGTTGAAATTCTTCTAAAGATAAAAAACACAAAAGATTACTTAGTTCGTCCGGATAAATGGTGGATAGAAAGAGAAATAATTTCCAGATCATTAATATATAAAAAAAAATATGAATTAGCTTATAAAATTGCCAGTAACCATGGAATGAATGATGGACCTGAATTTGCTGCTGCTGAGTGGATGAGTGGTTGGATTGCATTAAGTTTTCTAGATGATCCAGTATTAGCCAAAGAACATTTTGAAAATTTTTATAATAATGTTGGATACCCTATTAGTACAGCTAGAGGTGCATATTGGTTAGGTAAAACTTATAAAAAACTTGGTGATAAAGATCTATCTTATAAATGGTTTAAAGAAGCAACAAATTATTTGACCACTTATTACGGTCAATTGGCATTTATGGAAATTAGTCCAAATGAAAAATTTGAGCTTTCAAAAGACATGATTATTAAAAAAGAATATCGTGATTATTTTTTTAAAAAAGATTTAGTCAAATTGATATATTTACTTGATGAATTAGATGAAGATAAATATGCTAAGCATATACTAAGACATTTGGCTAATGATGATGTTGGTAGTGGTAGTGAGGTTTTAGCAGCTGAACTTGCAACAAATATAGAACGATTTGATTTTGCTATTCAAATTTCTAAAATAGCATCCTATGAAAAAAGATTTCACAACAAATATAATTACCCAATCATAAGCACACCCAAATATATTAATGGAAGAAAAATTCCAGATAATGCTTTCATTCTTTCAATCATAAGACAAGAGAGTGAGTTTGATTTAAGTGCCAATAGTCATGCTGGTGCAAAAGGTTTAATGCAATTAATGCCTTACACTGCTAAACTAGTTGCTAAGCAGGCAAAACTTCCTTATTCAAAATCTAGGTTAACTACTGATGCAGAATATAATATTAACCTAGGGTCACATTATATAGCAGGATTAATTCTTGAATATGACGGTGCTTATCCATTTGCAGTGGCTGCTTACAATGCTGGACCAAAAAGAGTTCGATATTGGAAAAAAATAAACAAAAATCCTCAAAAAAATCAAATTGATTATATCGACTGGATTGAATTAATTAAATTTAAAGAAACTAGAAATTATGTCCAAAGAGTATTGGAAAACTACAATGTTTATAGATACGTGCTTGAACAACAGCCAATTGCAATGAAAGATTTCTTTAAGAATAATCCCTTGTTTTAATAATGGCGGAAGAGGAGGGATTCGAACCCTCGGTACAAGTTTCCTCGCACGGTCATTTAGCAAACGACTGGTTTAAGCCTCTCACCCACTCTTCCAAGAAATTTGTCGCCTTTGATTGTATTGAATAATCAACATTAATAAAGTAATTATTCATTAATTATGAAAAATAAGTATTCAATATTTTCGCTTATTAAAAATGCTTTTTCTTATCATGAAAATTGGGAAAAAGCATGGAAAGACCCTGAGCCAAAAAAAGAATATGATGTGGTAATTATTGGTGGTGGTGGCCATGGTTTAGCAACAGCTTACTATCTCGCAAAAAAACATAATATGAAAAATATTGCTGTTGTTGAAAAAGGCTGGATTGGTGGTGGGAATACAGGAAGAAACACTACAATTATAAGATCTAATTATTTATGGGACGCAAGTGCTGGTCTTTATGATCACGCTCTAAAAATATGGGAAGGCCTTTCTCAAGAATTAAACTACAATGTAATGTTTAGTCAAAGAGGAGTAATGAATCTTGCTCATAATCTTCAAGATGTAAGAGATTTAAAAAGAAGAACCCATGCTAACAGACTTAATGGTATTGATGCAGTATATTTAAATACTGAAGAAGTTAAAAAATTTTGTCCAATAATAAATACATCTCCAGATATAAGATACCCTGTATTAGGTGGAACTTTACAAAAAAGAGCTGGAACCGCAAGACATGATGCAGTTGCATGGGGATATGCACGTGGTGCAGATGAAATGGGTGTGGATATAATTCAGAATTGTGAGGTTAAAGGTATTAAGAGAAATGGCGATGCAGTTGAAGGTATTGAAACTACAAAAGGATTTATTAAAACAAATAAAATTGGTGTAGTAGCTGCAGGTCACTCTAGTGTGATAGCTAATATGGCTGGATTAAGGTTGCCATTAGAGAGTAAACCGCTCCAAGCTTTAGTTTCAGAGCCTGTGAAACCAATCATAGATACAGTTGTTATGTCAAATGCTGTTCATGCATATGTTAGTCAATCAGATAAAGGTGAATTAGTAATCGGGGCAGGAACTGATGATTACGTATCGTACTCACAAAAAGGAAGTCATGATATTGTTGAGGGGACATTAAATGCAATTTTAGAGTTATACCCTATCTTTAGTCGTATGAGAATGTTAAGACAATGGGGTGGAATTGTAGATATTTGTCCAGATGCAAGCCCAATTATAAGTAAAACATCAATCAAAGGTTTATATTTTAATTGTGGTTGGGGAACGGGAGGATTTAAAGCTACACCTGGCTCTGGAGATTTGTTTGCGCATACAATAGCCAACGATGAACCGCACAAACTTAATGCTGCATTTAATTTGAATAGATTTGTAAGTGGTGACCTTGTGGACGAACATGGTGCAGCAGCTGTAGCACACTAATGTTTTTAATTAATTGTCCTTTTTGTGGTGAACGAGAACAAAGTGAATTTAAAGCTGGTGGAGAAGCTCATATTGTTAGGCCTAAACAACCAACTGAATTAAGTGACGATCAATGGGCAGAATATTTATTTATGAGAAAAAATATTAAAGGTATTCAATTCGAAAGATGGAACCACATTCATGGTTGTAGAAAATGGTTTAACATGGTGAGAGATACATCAAATGATGAAATTAAAGCCGTTTACAAAATGGGTGAAAAACCACCAGTTAAATAATCAATGACAAAAAATTTAAGAGTTAAAAGTAGTAAATTAGTTGATGAAACATATCGAATTTCATTTAAATTTAATGGTACAACTTATTATGGATTTAAAGGTGATACACTTGCTTCTGCCCTATTGGCTAATAACATCCACCTAGTTGGTAGAAGTTTTAAATACCATAGACCTAGAGGAATTATGACTGCTGGGTCAGAGGAACCAAACGCCATTGTTCAACTTCATAATGGAACTTCAAGAACAGAACCAAATGTACGAGCTACTGAAATAGAAATATATGAGGGTCTTGTTGCTACAAGTCAAAATTGTTGGCCTAGTGTAAAGTTTGATATTGGAGGTATAAACAATTTTTTAAGTCCATTATTACCTGCAGGTTTTTACTACAAGACTTTTATGTGGCCAGCAAGTTTTTGGGAAAAATATGAATATTTTATTAGAAAATCTGCTGGTTTAGGAAAATCACCTGATGTTCCAGACCCTGACATATATGAACACAAATACATTCATTGCGATGTATTAGTTATTGGTGCAGGTATTTCAGGACTTATCGCAGCAAAAACCGCAGCAAAAAGTGGTTTTAAAACACTATTGGTTGAGGAAAAATCATATTTAGGTGGTTCTACAATTTATCAAGACTCAGAATTTTTTAAAATTAACAATCAAAATTCAGCTTCATGGTTAGAAAAGGAAATCAATGAAGTAAAAAAAATTGAAAATTTAGAAATTAAAACCAGAACAAGTGTTGCTGCTTTTCATGGTTATAATTTTTTATTAGCAAGAGAAAATTTAACTGATCACTTGCCACTTGAACAAAGAGAAAATAAAACTCGTCAAAGATTACTTAAAATACGCGCTAAAAAAGTTATTACAGCCACAGGGTCTATAGAAAGACCTTTAATTTTTGACAATAACGATCGCCCAGGGATATTACTTTCATCTGCTATAAAAAAATATGCAGATTTATTTGGTGTAGCATGTGGAGAGAAAAATATTTTATTTACCAATAATGATAGCGTTTATGAAACTGCAATAAGTTTAATTCAAAAAGGGATTAAAGTACAAGCGATAATTGACAATAGAGAAGAAATTGATTCTAAACTTATTAAAGAAACTGAAAAAAACAATATTAAGATTTATAAAGGTTACACAATTGTAGATACATTCGGATACA
>QCDD01000008.1:0-12500 GCA_003281045.1 Pelagibacteraceae bacterium AG-349-L23
TTTTCCATATACTAATAATTTTTAAACCATTTATAAAATTTTATTAAACCCTCTTTTAAATTATGATTAAATATTAAATTAAATTTATCCTTTTCGAGCTTTAAATTAGCACCAGTTTTCTCCACGTCGCCCAATTGTTTTTTTATGAATTTTTTTTTGAACTTTATATTTGTTACTATTTCTAGGGTTTTAATAAAATCCATTAGTTTAATTGTTTTTTCATTTCCCAAGTTAAAAACTGAGGACTCGCCCCTTAAATTTTTTTTTTTATAAAAATTAATTATCTTGAATAAATTTAAAACAACATCATCTATATAAGTAAAACTTCTTTGATGTTTTCCGAAATTATAAATTTCTAAAAATTTTTTTCTTTTATTCATCATTAAAAATTTAAAATAAGACATATCTGGACGGCCCCAAGGGCCATAAACAGTAAAAAATCTCAAACCTATCAAATTAATTTTATAAATTTTAGAATAAACTTTTGAAATTAACTCCATACTAATTTTAGAGGCTGAATAAATAGAAATTGGGTCATTAACAAGAGAATTTGAGGATTTTTTCTCTCCTTTTTCTCCATAAACCGATGAGCTACTAGCATAAAGCAATACTTTTAATTTTTTTGAAAACTTAAAAAACTCTAATAGCTTAATATAAGCAAGTACATTATTCACAATATAAGTTTCTGGATTTTTTATAGAATATCTTACCCCAGCTTGTCCTGCTAAATGAATTACAACATCAATATCACTAAAATATTTTTTTAATTTTTTGTAAAAATTTTTATTATTTAAGTCGTCTTTAAAAAATAGAAAGTTTTTATATTTTTTAAGTATTTTTAGTCTATCTTTTTTAATTTTAACATCATAATATTCATTCAAATTGTCAACACCAATAACATAATTTCCCTTTTCCATTTCAAATTTTGCAGTATGAAAACCTATGAAACCCGCAGCACCTGTAACAAGTATTTTTTTCATATTATCTTTTTATTAATCATTTTTTAATTTATCAAAAAAATTTTGATATTCAGAAGACCAATTTTTATTAGATTTGATAATATTATTTTTAATATCATCCAAAGTTTTTTGAACCTCTTTTGAATTCCACCAGTTATCAACATTTTCCCAAATATCATTCAAATGCTCAGATAATTTCAAAGGGTCATAAAATAGGATTTTTGAATTTTCTAGTTTTTTGATCATATAATCATAAGCAGGATTAAATCTCCAAGAGTCTTTTCTGTAAAGTAAAACCGAAGGAGTATCTAAATAAATTGACTCCGTGAAAGGAGTTGAGGGATACTTATGAAGTAAAATTTTACTATAAGAAATTAATTCATTTAAGTTTTTTGAATTGTCTATTTTATTTTTACCAAATTTTTTTTCAAATTTTTTTTTAAAATTCCACCCAAAGTTTTGCATTACTCTGTATTTGATTTTATTCTTAATTTTAGGTTCCAAATTTTTAATAAAATTATAGAGTATATTGTATTCGAGTTGGATTTCCGATGGGGTTGGAATTGCATTCATTCTAAATTGATATCTACTTAATTCTATATCAATTATACTTAAATATTTCTTATCTATTTTTCTTTTTTTTAATCCTAATAATTTTAAAGGAGTTAACTGAATTTCATTATCATTTAGATTTAAAGAATGCCAAGTAATGTGTTTATTAGCAAATTTTTGGATATTATAGTTCACATATTTTTCTGGAATAAATCCTCCATGCGTATTTATAACTAATTTTGAATTTTTAGAACACATAGTGGCTACCCAAATTCTATAAACATCACTCAAAAAAATATCTGAATTGGAAACTATTATTTTTTTTTTTTCATTAACTATTTTTTTGATTAATTCTCTAGTAAAATTAAAACTTCCCAAAAGAACTTCTGGAAATTCTTCAACAATTTGAGATAAACAAAATTTTTCAAACTTATCATTAAATTTTTTTTCTAAATTTATAATTAATTTTTTTTTAATATTTTCTGTCTCAGAAGATATGTTAATTTTTTTTTCTAAACGCTTAAAAAAATTATAAGATGTAATTGGAAAAATTTTTAATTTTTTTGAAAGTTTTAAATAATTTAAAAAATTTGTTTGTTTAGTATCAAAAATAATTGAGTTTTGATTTATTAACTTAGTATCTATAAAGCTTAAAGGAAAATAGAGGATATCTCTTATATTAAAATTAAGTTTTTCCCTCTCAATTTTACTCTTTTTTATCACTTTTTTTTTTATTATCCTATCTAGATAATTTTCCTCAATTATTTTTGAAAAAATACTTTGATTCCAATAATCTTCATATTGTGCTTTACGATATGACTGACTAGAAAATAAATTGCTTGTTTCTTTTTCCTCGGTGAAAGAGAATTCAAACTTTATTTGATTAAATTCATGAAAAAATGATCTACAAATTTCCCATCTGTCGTAAATTTGGGGAACAATGCTAAATAGCCAAGGCCTAAGAACTATTTCCCAAAAAAAACTTCGCTCTCTAATTACATGTATATTATTAAGTTGATTACCTAATTCTATAATTAAACGACTTATGAAAGTCTCCAAATAATCCATATCTTTATCCATTTTAGACTTATCAGACCAATGATGTTTGTGGATTAATTTAATTGAGTATTTCTCATCAGACTCATCAATAACTTTTCTACACCAGTCACCTAAAAGATAATTATGATTTGTTGTATCAAATGTTTCTTTAATCGCAGTAGCAACCAGATTATTTTTTTTATTTAACATTTAGAATTAATAGTTTTCAAAATTAATTTATTACAATTAAATACTAATTTTGGTGGTACATTTTCTTCAAATCTTTTACTCTTAGAAACCATTTATTATTATTTGAACTAAATTCTTTATTTTTAACTCCTTTATATCCATTCTCTTTTGCGGAATTTGTAAAATACTTTTTTTTCTTATTAAAAATAATTGATGGAGGAATTACATAATGATCTTTAAACTCAATTACTAAATTTGAATC
This sequence comes from Pelagibacteraceae bacterium AG-349-L23, assembly GCA_003281045.1. Lineage (GTDB taxonomy): Bacteria > Pseudomonadota > Alphaproteobacteria > Pelagibacterales > Pelagibacteraceae > Pelagibacter. The sequence goes on from QCDD01000008.1 coordinate 3,001, forward strand.
ATCAATATTATATAATAGTTCATGAAGTTTTTCTCCAGGTCTAATACCTATCACTTTATGTTTCATTTTTGAGTTTATTGACTTTGCTAAATCAACAATACGTACTGACGGTATTTTTGGAATAAATATTTCTCCTCCTTTCATTCGAATAAAAGAGTCAATTGTAAAATTTACTCCAGCTTCAAGTTCAAGCCAAAATCTAGTCATATTTATATCTGTGATGGGAAAAAACTTTGCATTCTTTTTTGATAACTCTAGAAAAAGCGGCTCAACAGAGCCTCTAGAACCAATTACATTACCATATCTCACTACAGAAAAAAAAGTGTCTTGCCCACCTACTATATTATTTGCTGAAATAAAAATTTTATCTGAAGCTAACTTTGTGGCGCCATATAAATTAATTGGATTAACAGCTTTATCTGTGGAAAGTGCAATAACATTTTTAATTTTGTTTTGAATTGATACCCTTACAACATTCTCAGCACCTAATATATTAGTTTTAATGCATTCCATTGGATTATATTCAGATGTATCAACTTGTTTCATAGCTGCTGCATGAACAATGTAATCAACCTCTCTTGATGCATAACTTAATCTATCAAAATCTCTAATATCACCAATAAAAAATCTAAGTTTGTGAACATCACGAGTGAAGAGGTTTTCAAAAAATTTTTTCATTTCTGATTGTTTGAACTCATCTCTTGAAAAAATAATTATCTTTTTTAAGTCGTAATTTTTTAAAAGAATTTTTGTAATTGCATATCCAAATGATCCCGTCCCACCGGTGACCAAAATTGTTTTATTTTTGAAAAAGTTTTTTTTAAGTTTTAAATTCATTTTTTCGAATGTTCAATAATTGAACATTATTAACGTTCAAATATTGAACAGTAAAGCTTTAATTTCTATTGTTTATAGAATTCTTTTAAATTTACTGGGAATTTTAAATAATTCTAATCTCTTACGAAGAAAGTTTGTTAATTTAACCTCATTAATTATCCTCTTTGACTTATATCTAACATTAACTTTGAAACCTCCAGAATTGGTATCAACAATAAAATTACAATTACATTGATCGACCATAGGAAATCTTACAATAGCCTTTTGAATTTCCTCTAAACTTACACTCTGGCCATTAATTTTCTTAATATTATCTATTCTACCTTTTAGCTCAAAACTTTTATTTGAAATTTTTTTGGCATAGTCACCAGTTGGAAATCTATTTTTTTTAAATATAGGGTTTTCATTATTATTTATATATCCTGAAAATAAATTTTTTCCTTTTATGATTATTTCACCAATTTCATTTTTTTTACATTTTTTTCCATTCTTAATAATATCAATATTGATACCTTTATTAGTAGTAAATGCTTTAGGTGTCTTCTTATTATTATAAATTACTTTAAAAGCAGATCTTGAAGCCTCTGTTAAACCATAATGAAAATAAATTTTTGCCTTAGTAAAAGTTTTTTTTGCCCAATTAAGCGTATTTTTTTTGATATTTTCACTACCAATTTCAATAAATTCTAAATTAGTTGCAATTTTATTGAATTTTAAAAAACTTAATCTTTTAAGTATCTCAATTCCTGATGAAACCATAAAGAAACCATTAATTCTATATTTTTCTAATAGATTAAAAAAATTTACAAAATTATTAGGCTTATCATTAATAACCATTGTGTGACCATTTAATACTAAACATTTTAATCTTCCTAACCCATCAGAGTGGAAAAAAGGAACCGATAACAGCTCAATCGCATTTTTTTTTACTTTAACAATATTATTTATCATTTTTGCAACCTGATAAGACGTTTCTAATTTTAATATCACCCCTTTCGGTGCTCCTGTTGTGCCAGAAGTATAAATAATTTCATTTCCTAAAATTTTATTTTTTAATTTGTGATTATTAGTATTTTTAATTTTTTTTCTTCTAATATTTTTAATTAGAATTAAATTTTTAAATCTTATTTTTTTATTTGAAATTACATATCTTATTTTGTTTTCATTTATAATCAATTTCAATTTATAATCAGGTATTTCATCACTAGTAATTATAGGCGTCAATCCAGCCAACCTAATTGAAAAATAATGAATTGCCCATTCAATAGAATTTTTTTGGATAAGTAAAACTTTAGAGTTTTTTTTAATTTTTTTTTTTAAAAATTTGCTAAAATAAAATACGTAATTCAGAAACTCTGAATAAGTAATTTTTTTATTATTATAAATGAAAATTATTTTTTTTGGATTTTTCCTTCCATTTTGAATTAATTTTTTTTCAAGCATTAATTTAAGTTAAAATTGAATTATAGCAGACTTATATTTTTTAACCTTAATAATATTTTGAGAGAACTTTAAGATTTCTTTTAAATGAATATAATTTACATAAGCTATTACTGAATTATTTTTTTTTAAGATTTTAATGTTGTTTTTTAAAAATTTTTTCATAATTTTGTTGTCAAATGGATTAAACATAAAGATAAAATAAGATTTTTTATCATCCAATATAAAATTTTTTGCGTTAGCTTTGAAAACATTAATATTGTTTGGGTGTTTAATACTATTTTTAATATTTTTTTTACTATTTTTTACGTACTTTTGAACAAAATCAAATCCTGAATAAGTCAAAAAATCAAACTTTTTATATGAATAAATTAATGGAATTCCATTACCACACCCAATATCAATAAAATGATAGTCTGCGTTATAATTTTTTTTTTTAAAAATATTATATAATCTTTTAAGGTTTAAAAGCCAAACAGTTCCAAGTCCTTTAGAGTTATGATATCCTTTTTTTTTAAGAAATTTAAAATCGTCTTCTGTTAAGTCAATTTCAATATTATTTAATAGCTTAAATAGAAAATTGTATGTAAAATTGTAATATCTTACTAAGTTATTATTATAGAATTTCTTATTATTCAATTTCAAAAAACTATTTTAAATTTGATAATTTTACTAAATCTTTTATTGTCTTAATTTTCGCTATATCTTCAGTATTAATTTCAACTTTCAATTTTTTTGAAATATCTGCAATAATTGTAATAAATTTTAAAGAGTCAATTTCATCACCCACTTTAAACTTTTTTATTTTTTCAAAATTTACTTTTCCTTGTAAATTTAAATTCTTTTTTATAATTAATTCTAATTTCTTGTTATTATTCTTCATGCTGCATCATTAGTCATAGCCACATAAACTTTTCTATCTCCTGAATATTTTCTTCTACCATGAGAAATAGCTAAATTATTTATCAACAGAATGTCATTCTTTTTCCATTTGATATTCAATGAATTTTTTTCAAGTATTCTATTTATTTTAACAAAATAATCGTTTGGAATATCTGATCCATCACCAAATTTTGAGTCTCTTGAATAAAAATTTGTTTTAAAAATTTTTTTTAACAAAATTTTTGTATTTTTGTCGATATTTGAGTGATGAAATAAGTGAGCTTGATTAAACCAAATTCTTTTTTTTAAAAACTTATTGTAAATAGAAAATCTGTGAACTTGCCGCGTAACAAGATTATTTTTTTTAGTCCAACTAAATTTAATATTTTTTTTTCTACAATATTCTTCAACTTTTTTTTTACTTTGGGTATTAAAAGTTTTTTGCCATGATAAATCGAAACCAACTCCGTATTTTCTGATGTACATTACTTTTTTTTTTTCAAATTTATTTTTAAATTTTTTTGGAATTTGTTTATAAATTTTACTTGAATCTGCAACAGTTGTATAACCACCTTTTGGTGAAACTTTATGAGCATAAAACCATAAATTTTTTGGATATTTTGATGTATATGACATTTCATTGTGTAAAGGGATCTGTCTTTTCGAGGAAATCTCAGTTGAAGTATAAATTTTTCCTTTTACTTTTGATCTTGGAGTTGATCCTTCTGTATAATTTACAACCTTTTTATGAATTGATTTAATTGCTTGATTGAAGTCATTTAAATCGTTTACATCAAAACCTCTAAATAAAAGTAACCCGTTTTTTTTATACTTTTTTTGTAATTTATTCCAATTTGATTTCAAAAAAAATTTTAAATTTTTATTATCTTTTCCACTTTTAACGATTTGAAAATTTCTTAAATTCATGTCTTTTGCTCAAAATTCATTATTTCTATAATCCCAATTCCTCTTAAAAAAAAGAATGATGCATCTACTCCTTCAAATGGTGATAGATAACTATTTGAAATTTTTACAATAGAAAGTTTTTTTTTTTTCATCATGTTTAAGGTTTTTTTTAAATTCTTAGAACTATAACAAATGTGATATACTAAATTTTTGTTTTTTTTTACAATATTATCAATAGGTGATTTACCCCCCATTTTTGCAACAATCTCAACTGTTGGATGACTTTTAGATGAACAAATTATATTTTTAACATTATAGTTTTTATTTGATCTCGTCTTAATTGGTTTATATCCAATATTTTTTAGTATTTTTAAAGTTAATTTTGGATTGTCTGTTGCTAATCCTAAATGATGAAACTTTAGACCAAAATTTTTCATTTATATAATCTTTCTATTTTTTTTTGATAACTTAAATTTTCTTTATCTATATTTTTTTTAATATTTTTATACAAATACCCTTTGGGGTAATTCATCATAATCTTAAAAAATTTCTTTTTACCTGGCCAAAAGGCTTCTCCAATTTTTTTTCGTGCTTTTAAGTAGTCTTGCAAAACACAAGCATGGAAACAAACATCATACATTTTATGATCCTTTAAAAAATGAGCTTTGGAAACACCTTCAACTTTATATCCAAAAAAATGACTATATTTTTGCCATTCACTCAATTCAAGAACTTGTGAAGTTCTAACTTTATTTAAGTTTAGTTTATCAAATGCATGCTTTGTCATTAAAGCTTTAACCTCTACAGAATTAAAAATGAAATTCTTTTTCCTTTCTGGTGAAATAATTATTGATAAATATGCTGACCTATTTATCCAATCAATTATTGACAAAGCAGTAATTCCTATTAATTTTTTTGTATCTTTACAAACAATTAATAAAAATAATCCAGTTTTTTTTTTATTTGAGTTAAGCATTCTTTTTAGAATTTCATTTTGATCTTCCCTTGTATTTGGAAATAAACCATGTACAGCTAAATATTTTGTGGATTTCTTTTTATTGAACCAATTAAACCACTCGGTATTATTTACTGCTTCTTTATTCGGTATAACGAGGTCAATAGTTTCTCCCTCAATAAATTTTTGAAATTTAATGATCATATTCTCTTAGAATTATTATTAAAAAATACCTTAAACCATATTTCAGTGCTTAAAATCAATTTAATCATGCTTAAATTATGATTTTTTTTATGTTCATTATTTAAAATTTTCAAAATATTTTTTTTGTTTAAAAAATTAGCAGAAAAACTGTTATCATTATTTACTAAAAGCTTTATTTTATCTAATGTATATTTGTTTTTAAATTCTAAATCAAAATCATTTTCAAATCCATTTTTTTTCCTATCAATTATTTTTTTATTGAGAAAATTTGACATATAATCTTTGAGAATTAATTTAGTCTTTTGCTGTTTTTTATTATACTTTAATTTTAAAGGTAAAGAATTTGCCCATTTCACAAAAGATGGTTTTAAAAAAGGCGCCCTTGACTCGACACCAAAAGCCATACAAGCCCTATCTTGTCTTTGTAATAGACTTTGCATTCTAAATTTTTGCGAAAAAATAGTTTGTACCTCATTAAGTTTTAAATTTTTGGAAAGTTTTTTTAAGTAGATCCATGCTTCAGACGATTGTATTTTTTCCTCAATAAATTTATCATTAGTTATTTTTTTTATATCTTCTAAATTTTTTATGCTATTTCCATAATATATATGTTGTAAATTTTTATTTATGTCATGAGAATCAAAATACTGATTTGCTCTTACAAATCTTTCATAACCATGAAAAATTTCATCAGAGCCTTCTCCTGAAAATATAACTTTAATTCCATTATCCTTTATTAGTTTTGATAAGGAATATACAAGATGAAAATTACTATAAGTACACGGTTCATCATTAAAATACGCTACTTTTTCTATATCCCGCCAATAATCTTTGATTTGTTTTTTTAATGTATAGAGATTTATATTTTTATTTTTAAATTTTTTTTTAATAAATCTATAGAAATATTTAACATTTTTCATTTCATTGATATTTTTATTTTTATTTTCTGCAAAAAATAAATTGACAGTTTTCGAATCATTTAGTTCAAGTATTTTATAAACCAAGGATGAGGAATCTATTCCTCCTGAGATTAATGAGCCAACAGGTATGTCGCTTGTTAATCTTGAGGTTATACATTCGTTAAACTTTTGCTCAAAAAGATTCTTTGAAATATTTGAATCTATTTTTTTGATATCTTCTAATATCCAATATTTTTTTATTTGATACTCATTTTTTTTTACATTGAGATTTAAAAAAGTTCCTGGCTCTAGTTCTAATATATCCTTAAATGCTGTATGTTTCCCATAAATTTTTCCATGTAAAAAAATTTCATGAAACATTTCTGAATTTGGCTTAAAATTTTTTAAGTTTGATTTAAAAATTGCTTTTATCTCTGAAGAAAAAATAAAAAAGTTTTTTTCTTTTGAAAAATAAAGAGGTTTTTCTCCTATTCTATCTCTAGCTAAAAATAAACTTTTTTTTTTAAGATCATAATATGCAAAAGCAAACATTCCATCTAAAATTGATAATGTTTTTTCAAATCCAAAATAATTTAAACTTTTAAAAAGAGTTTCGGTATCGCTTTTTCCACTATCTCTTACACCTTTAGAATTAAGCAATTTACTTATTTCTTTATAATTATATATTTCACCATTAAAAACTAAAATTTTATTATCTTGAAAAACAGGTTGCTGGGCTGTCTGTTCATTCAAACCTATTATAGACAACCTAGTATGACCAAAGAAAAAATTATCTCTATTGATATGATTTGTCTGATCTGGACCTCTATTTGATAGTAAATTTAAAACTTTTTTATTTAATGTTTTATGTAAAAAATTTTTTTTATTTGTTAAGCACCCTAAAATTCCACACATTTCATTTGAAGTTATTATAAATTAATTACTAAACTTTATATTTAAATTATTGCTATATCAATCTTATACTTCTAATTCTTATTTTTATTTGATAAATTTATTAAAAAATATTAATTTTACTAATTATAAGAAAAATTTAATGAATTTATTAAAGTCAGAATTAGAAGATTTAGAGCAAAAAGGATCCCTCTTAAAAAAAAACGTTCTCTCAAAAAATGAGATTGATCGAGTAAAAGAAATTATTTTAAACCAGCCTGGTGGTAAAGGGGTAAAAAAAAGTCATTATCCAGTTAATTTTAATAATTTTATTACTAAATTATTAAAATTAGATTTCAAAAAAATTAAAGATGGTCTTTTTCTTTTAAATATTAAAAAAAGATTAAATTTAAATCTTATATCAAATACAATCTTTAAAGATAAAGCAAATTTGATAATGATAGATGGATATTGGAATTCTATTGAAAAAAAAGATATCCTACCATGGCATTCCGATCAGGCATATGGTGGAAACAAAAATGTAGAGGTAATAAAATCACCTAATATTTTTTATCTGAAGTTTTTTTTCTACCTAACTAATGTTGGGCCTAATAATGGGTGTACTTCTTATATACCGTGTTCACATAAAATTACTTATGCAGTTAGGAGTTGTATTTTTGAAAAAAAAGTTAATTATGAACCATTTTGGTCTCTAGATGATCTTGTAAAATTTATTAAAAAAAAAGAGAACTATAAACATATTTTAGAAAAATTAAGTTCAGAAGAGGAATTAAATAATTTTTTTAAAAAGGCTGACTTAATTTCAACAAACCCTGAAAAAAGTTTTTTTGATTTTGAAGCTTCCCCTGGAGATTTGTTAATTTTTAACGATAGTGGAGTACATAGAGGGTCAATGCCTTCTCTTAACACAAGAATAGCCTTAAGATATTTGTATAAAAAAAATAGTTTTTAGAAATAACTAACTAAGTTAATTAAATTTCCGATATAACTTTCTGTGAAACTAATTTTTCAACAAATTCATATAATTCCCAAGCTGGAAGATTAATCTTTTCAGCAATGTCTAACAATGTATGTTCACCATCACAAAAACTCAGAAAATTCTTGATTACTTTTAGGTCATCCTGAGATTTTTTTGAAGAAACTTTTGGATAGAAACCTCTTTTAACTAATTGGGGCTCACATAAAATATTATTTTTATAATTTTTATTTTTATCTAGAAGTTCTAAAGCTTTTCTTAAAGCCCAATAGCCACCATTTAAACCTTTCGGAGTTACTACATTTTTTAAATCATCAAGTGAGGTATGGTATTCAGGGTATTCCCCATATTTTGTTCTTAAAATTGATGCAATTGGCAAATCTATACCTGGGGCACAATATTGACGTTCATCACTACCTCTTTCTAACCAAGAATAACATTTATAATTTGGAGCTATCCATTTCAAAACATGTTTTGCCACTTTATCACTAATCGTATTCCCATTTCTTGAGGGAAGGTAAGAATAGGAACGTTCGTCACCAACGCACGAAACATTAAAACCAGCAATAACTTTATTTTTTAAATGCTTTAAATTACTACTTAAATAAGTAATTGACCCAATTGTTTCAGGAATAAAAATAATTCTATAAGTATAATAACGATTTGGTAATTCTTTCAACCACTTTGCTAAATATGTTGTGACTGTTGGACCTGACAGTTCGTTATTGGCCATTGAAGGATGACAAATATAAGTTGAAATAAATATCTCTTTATCAACTTTACCAGGCAAAATTAACTCTCCGTAATTTAATTTCCCTGAAAAAATTTTACTATTTATAACAACATTATACTCTCCCTCTTTTAAGCTTTCCCTCTGATTTTGTGATAAGCAAAATCCCCATCTTTTCTCGTAATAACTTGTTACATAAGGAATTGCATCTCGATTTTCTGGAACTGAGTGCAAATGTTTTTGTAATTCTTTTAGACTTATTTTTTTATTTAAAGGCATACTATATCCAACTAAATGCAAATTATTAGTTGTAAAATCACAAATTTTTTTTCCATTTGGATCAATAATATATGCCTCTGAAACATACCATTCTGGTGGCACAATCCAATCAAAGACTTTTGTGCCTGATTTCACTGATTTAATACTTAAATTGGGTAAATGTTTTGAAATTTGTTTTAAAGTTTCCCTCAAACCCTCTCCCGTTAAACTTCTATTCAGAGGCCAAAGTTGACTAGCAAACTTATGTATATCGTTTCCAATCATAATTATTATTAATAGTTCAAAAAGTATATTTAAAAAAAATAAATATCAACGTAATCCTATTTAAATCTATAATCTACTTCTTTATCATTTAAAGTAAAAATGAGACAGACTCTAAGTTTTCTTTAATCAATTTATTTATAACTATATAAATATTTTATAGCATCATTATTTTGGATAATTTTTGATATCGTATCAAATATTTCTTTAGTTTCAGCT
>QCDD01000008.1:17500-29040 GCA_003281045.1 Pelagibacteraceae bacterium AG-349-L23
CCACACGCCCTTAAACGCTTGATTTATGCACAGAAAAAAATTCTGTGTTGAATCAAATTTTTACTTTGAACATTAGCTAATAACATCACTAATGTTCGGATATAGATATTGATATTAATTTTTTTTATTTACAATTTTAAATAACTAAGTGTTGGTGGAGGATAGCGGGATCGAACCGCTGACCTCCTGAATGCAAATCAGGCGCTCTCCCAGCTGAGCTAATCCCCCTTAATCTTAAATTGGTGGGCCGAGAAAGACTCGAACTTTCGACCCCACCCTTATCAAGGGTGTGCTCTAACCAACTGAGCTACCGGCCCCCATGCAAGAGAAACACTAATTAAGAAGAGAAATGAGGACGGTCAACATTAACCTATGTATATTATTTAGAACAAAATTTTACTTTTATTCATCCTTAGAAAGGAGGTAATCCAGCCGCAGGTTCCCCTACGGCTACCTTGTTACGACTTCACCCCAGTCGCTGACTATACCGTGGTCAAGGGTATTAAACCTTGCCTTAAGGTAGAACCAACTCCCATGGTGTGACGGGCGGTGTGTACAAGACCCGGGAACGCATTCACCGTGGCACGCTGATCCACGATTACTAGTAATTCCAGCTTCATGCACTCGAGTTGCAGAGTGCAATCCGAACTGAGGTATCTTTTAAGGATTTGCTTAACATCGCTGTTTCGCTTCCTGTTGTAGATACCATTGTAGCACGTGTGTAGCCCAACACGTAAGGGCCATGAGGACTTGACGTCATCCCCACCTTCCTCCAGCTTATCACTGGCAGTTCTTTCAGAGTGCCCAACTTAATGATGGCAACTAAAAGTGAGGGTTGCGCTCGTTGCGGGACTTAACCCAACATCTCACGACACGAGCTGACGACAGCCATGCAGCACCTGTGTTTCGTCCGGCCGAACCGAAAACTTTAATCTCTTAAAGTCGCGACGAACATGTCAAGTGTTGGTAAGGTTCTGCGCGTATCTTCGAATTAAACCACATGCTCCACTACTTGTGCGGGTCCCCGTCAATTCATTTGAGTTTTAACCTTGCGGTCGTACTCCCCAGGCGGTGTGTTTATCGCTTTCGCTGCGACACTGAAAATAAATTTCCAACGTCTAACACACATCGTTTACGGCATGGACTACGAGGGTATCTAATCCTCTTCGCTACCCATGCTTTCGTTCCTCAGTGTCAGTAATGATCCAGAAAGCTGCCTTCGCAATTGGTATTCTTTCTAATATCTACGAATTTCACCTCTACACTAGAAATTCTGCTTTCCTCTATCAAACTCTAGCTGAAAAGTTTTGATGGCAGTTCCAGAGTTAAGCTCTGGGATTTCACCACCAACTTTTTCAACCACCTACGAACTCTTTAAGCCCAGTAATTCCGAACTACGCTAGGTCCCTTCGTATTACCGCGGCTGCTGGCACGAAGTTAGCCGGACCTTCTTATTCGGGTACAGTCATTTTCTTCCCCGACGAAAGAGCTTTACAACCCAAGGGCCTTCTTCACTCACGCGGCATCGCTGCATCAGAGTTTCCTCCATTGTGCAAGATTCCCCACTGCTGCCTCCCGTAGGAGTTTGGGCCGTGTCTCAGTCCCAATGTGGCTGATCATCCTCTCAAATCAGCTATTGATCAAAGTCTTGGTAGGCCATTACCCCACCAACAAACTAATCAAGTGCGGGCTCATCCAATGGTGCATAAAGCTTTCTCCGTGAAGACTTATCCGGTATTAGCACAAGTTTCCTCGTGTTATTCCAGGCCAAAGGGCAGATACCCACATGTTACTCACCCGTCTGCCACTAAGTATTGCTACTTCGTTCGACTTGCATGTGTTAGGCGTGCCGCCAGCGTACGTTCTGAGCCATGATCAAACTCTCAAGTTTAAAAACGGCGCACACTAGCTTCTATATAAATTCTAAGAATAAAATTTATATAAAGTTGAAGTGTGTACGACAAATTTTGGTAACCTTAACCGTCCACACTTCTCTTCTTAAATTTTTACATTTTAAAATAGCTAATTGAGCAAAAAAGGCTCAATAATCATTAATAATTTTATTGTTATACAATAATTTTAATGAGAAGTTCGATGCTTATAGGCTAAAATTAAAGGAAATCAAGCTTTTAAGATCAAAAAAAACACCAAAAACACCTTATTTTAAAGGGTTTTTTTTGATATTTGTAAATTCATAAAATATTATTAAGAACTTCAATAAATTTGAATGCTAAAAAAAATTAAGCTTAAAATAAAAAAAAACTTAGAGATATTCGCTCTTGGCTTGCTTATTGCAATAACCATATCTTTTACTTCTTACTATAACTACAATAAAAAAAATATTTTTAATAATTATTCAAATTTATTAGATAACGTTTACTTCAAAAAATCATTCAATCAAATATTAGATAACTTAGAACCCAGATTTAAAAAAATTGAGCATGAAATTAACACAGGCGAAACGTTTGATAAAATTTTAGAGGAATATTTGGTAGAAAAGTTTGAAATAGAACAGATTAAAAAAGAGCTAGGTAAAAAAATAAATTTAAATAAACTGAATGTTAATCAGAAGTTAAGTTTTACAATAGATCAAACAACTTCTCTCATTAAAGAGTTCATATTTCAAGTTTCAAGCACAGAAAAAATTTATCTAAATAGAGAAGAAGGTTCTAATAAATTTGATCAAAAAATTGTTGTTACAAAATTAAATAAAGATATTGTTTATGATGAAAGTATCATTTTAGAGAGTCTTTATAAATCAGCTTCAAATCAGAAAATCCCAGCTGGAATTATAGTTGAGTTTGCTCGAATTTATGGCTTTCAAGTGGATTTTCAAAGAGATGTTAGGAAACGAGATAGTTTCCAAATTATGTATGAAGTTTTTTTAGATGATAAAAAAAATATAATTGAAACAGGTAATATTCTCTATGCAAATCTAAAACTAAGTGGTGAAGATAACTCTTTATATTACTTTGACTCAAAAAATTATGAAGGACATTATGATAAAAGTGGAAAAAGTGTTCAAAAGGCATTAATGAAAACACCAATAAATGGTGCAAGATTATCTTCACCTTTTGGAATGAGAAAACATCCAATTGATGGTTTTAATAAAATGCACAGAGGGACGGACTTTGCTGCACCCATGGGAACACCTATCATGGCATCTGGGAATGGAGTTATAAAAAAAGCAGGATGGTGTGGAGGAGGTGGCAATTGTGTTGTCATAAAACATAACTCTACTTATCAAACTGTTTATGCACATATGTCAAAATTTGCTAAAGGCATCAGAAAAGGAACAAGGGTAAAACAAGGACAGACTATAGGCTATGTCGGGTCTACTGGGAAATCAACTGGACCACACCTACATTATGAGGTCATAGTTAATGGGAAAAAAATAAATTCCCAAACATTAAAGCTGCCTTCAGGGAAAATTTTAAAAGGAGATGAAAGAAAGATTTTTGAAACAAAGAGAATAAAATTGGACGTATTAAAGTCCGAAAAAATAATTGGTCTAAATTAATTAATTTCTGAATGTTTATCTTCAGCACTATCGTTTTCATTTGATACAGAGTTTTCTTTATTTTCTCTATTATCATTCATTCCAGTGGTTTCCTCTAAATCCTTATTTTTAAAACTCATTTTCCTTTGAGTCCCTTTCTCATTTAATATTCTCGTAAAATGATCTGCATGCTGAAAATAATTTTCTGATAAAATTTTATCCCCAGTTGATAAGGCTTCTCTTGCTAAGTTATTATATTTCTCAATCAATTTAGGCGCATTGTGATTATTTCTTCCTGGAGATTTTCTTTGAAAATTTTCAGAAGTTGAAAAACTATTATTAAATTTATTTCTGTCACCATTAGACTTAAAATTTCTTTCATTTCTTCGAAAATTGCCTCTTCGTCCATTGTTGTTTCTAAATGTAACCATCTTATTAAGTTTTAATACTTACTATGCAGCGATCATGATTTGATAAATCTTTAACAGTTTTTTTAATATAAAACCCCTTGTCACGTAATATTTTTTTTACTTTATTTTTTTGATCAAAACCTATTTCTATTATGAAATGACCACTTCTTTTTATCAGTTCAGAAGATTTATTTATAACTTTCCTGATTTCTGATAAACCATCTAACCCGCCATCTAATGCTTGTTTAGGCTCAAAACCAATATCTTTTTCCAAACATTTTAAACTATTCTTTTTTATGTAAGGAGGATTAGATACAATTAAATCATATTTGCCTGTATTGAAATTGTCAATATTTGATTTAAATAATCTCAATCTGTTATTTATTCTCAATTTTTGAGCATTAATCTCGCTTATTTGCAATGAGTTATTGCTTATATCAATACCAGTTCCAATGAAATTTTTCTTTTCTTTTAAAATTGACATTAAAATGCAGCCAGACCCAATTCCAACATCTAATATTTGCAGCCTATTTTTATTATTTACTAATTTAAGAGCTTGTTCAATCAAAATTTCTGAATCTGGTCTTGGTATTAATACATTATTGTTTACAATAAACTCATATTTCCAAAATTCTTTTTTTTTTATGATTTGCGCTACAGGCTTACTCTGAGCTCTTTCCTGAATTAACTTGTCAAAATAGTCAAGGTCTCTTTTTTTAATTTCTTTATGTAAATTTAAAATTATAAATTTTTTATTCTTTCTAATTGCTTGAGACATTAAAATTTCACTATCTAGTTTTGCTGATAAGATATTATTATCTACTAAAATTGATTGTCCTTTTTTTAGTGCACTCTGTATATCCATAATTTAAAGTTTGTTCAAACTTTCCTCTTGTGCTTTTAAAGATAAAGACTCAATTATTTCATCAAATGCTTCTCCCTCCAAAAATTCTTCTAACTTATGTAAAGTTAGATTGATTCTATGATCTGTGACTCTTCCTTGTGGAAAATTATAAGTTCTAATTCTTTCAGATCTATCTCCGGTGCCAATCTTACTTTTTCTATCCGCTGATCTTTCTTGATCTATTCTGGTTCTCTCCAACTCATATAATCTTGATCTTAATATTTTCATTCCCTTTGCCTTATTTTTATGCTGAGATTTTTCATCTTGCTGTGAAACACTCAAGCCAGATGGTATATGAGTTATTCTTACTGCGCTATCAGTTGTATTAACAGATTGACCACCAGGCCCACCAGCTCTGAAAACATCAATTCTTAAATCCGTCTCATTTATTTTTAAATCAACCTCTTCTGCCTCAGGTAATACAGCAACAGTCGCAGCTGAAGTGTGAACTCTACCTTGAGTTTCTGTATCTGGGACTCTTTGAACTCTATGTACACCACTTTCATATTTTAAAGTAGAATAGATATTGTTACCCTTAATAGACGCTATAACTTCTTTTAATCCACCCGCATCGCTTCTGGAAATAGATATTAATTCCAGAGACCATTTTTTTTTATTACAAACTTTTTCATACATTTTAAATAAATCGCCTACAAATAAACTTGCTTCTAGACCACCAGTTCCAGCTCTTATCTCTATTATAGCATTTTTTTTATCAGCCTCATCTTTTGGTAGTAAAAATAATTTTAATTTCTTTTCATTTTTCTCAAATTGTGAGTTTAGCTCACTTAATTCAGTATGAGCCATCTTCATTAACTCCTCATCGGAATTTTTATCATTTAGAATTTTTTCTAGTTCAATTTTATCATTTTTATATGAAGCATATTTCTTTGCGCTATAAACAATTTCATTTAAATCAGAATATTCTTTTGATTTTTCAGCAAATAATTTCTTGTCTACCTTTCCTGATGCTAAATCTTTTTCTAGAGAGGAATGTCGAGTGATTAATTCCTCGATAGTTTTTTCTGGTATCATTTTGAATTATTCTCTAATTCAGAAGCTTTCTTTTCAACTTCATGAATCACTCTCGTTATCATTTCATCTGTCATAACTTTTTCACTTTGAACACCAGAGAGGTAAAGCATATTACTTCCTTTTTGCCCACCAGTAATTCCTACATCTGTCATCGCAGCCTCCCCAGGACCATTAACAACACAGCCGATAATTGAGAGAGTGATTGGTGTCTTGATATGTGATAATTTTTCCTCTAAGACTCTTACAGTATCAATTACTTGAAAGCCTTGTCTTGCACAGGACGGACAAGAAATAATCTTTACTCCTCTATTTCTAAGATTCAATGATTTTAGTATCTCATTTCCAATCGTCACCTCTTTTACTGGATCATCAGAAAGAGAAACCCTAATTGTATCTCCAATTCCCTCTTTAAGGAGAATTCCTAAGCCAATTGAGGATTTAATGCTCCCTGATATAAAACTACCAGCTTCAGTGATTCCCAAGTGAAGTGGATAATCTATTTTCTTTGAAAGTTGACGATAGGCTTCTACGGATAAAAAAACGTCCGAAGATTTTACGCTTACTTTTAAATTTGAAAAATCCATATCCTCTAAAATTTCAATATTTCTTATTGCACTTTCTACCAGTGCCTCCGGACAAGGTTCTTTAAATCTTTCTAGTATATCTTTCTCTAATGAACCAGCGTTAACGCCTACTCTGATTGAGCAATTATTGTCTCTAGCAGATTTAATTACTTCAACAATTTTTTTTTTATCTCCAATATTTCCAGGATTTATTCTTAAACAACTTGCTCCATTTTCTGCAGCTTCAATTGCTCTCTTGTAATGGAAATGTATGTCAGCAACTATTGGAATATTAACGTGTTTTGTAATTTCTTTAAGTGCTTTAGATGAAGACTCATCAGGACAAGAAACTCTAACAATGTCAGCTCCTTCAGATTGTATTTCTTGAATTTGTTTAATTGTACTCTTAACATCTGATGTTAAGGTATTGGTCATTGATTGTACAGTTATAGGATTTTCACCTCCAACTTTAACATCACCTACATTTATAGTTTTGGTTTTTCGTCTTTTGATATCTCTAAAAGGTCTGATGCTCATTTTTTTAATCTTGTAGTTTAAATTCTTTATGCAATGTAACTAAGGCTTTTTTAGCATCTTTTTTATTAATCAAAACAGAAATTTTAATTTCAGACGTTGATATAACTTGGATGTTAATTTTTTTATTTGCTAAAGCTTGAAACATTCTAAAAGTAACACCAGGAGTTGTTATCATTCCAACCCCAATTATTGATATTTTAGAAACCCCTTTTTGGAATAACACTTTTTTAAATTTTATACTTTTGTTTTCTTGAATTATCTTTTTTGTTTTATTGAGATCTTCGGCTTTAATTGTAAAAGTTAAATCAGTTTCTTTTCCATTCGGTGAAATATTTTGTACTACCATGTCAACATTTATAGAATTAATTGATAGTGGTTTAAAAATTGATGCTGCTACACCTGGTCTATCTTTTACACCAACTAAAGTAACTTTTGCATCATTATGCGTTGAAGAAATTCCTGTAATAATTCTATTATCATTTAAATTTGTTCTTTTTGTAATTAATGTTCCAGGTTTTTTTATAAATGAAGATTTTACCTCAATATTAATTCTATTTAATCTTGCATCTTGAATTGAAACAGGCTGCATAACTTTAGCACCCAAAGAAGCCATTTCTAACATTTCCTCATAAGAAATTACTTTGATTTTTTTTGCTTTTTTTAATTTATTTGGATCTGTGGTGTAGACACCTTCTACATCTGTATAAATAATACATCTTTGTGCTTTAAAGGATTTTGCTATCATAATTGCACTTGCATCTGAACCTCCTCTACCTATTGTAGTTACTCTCTCTTTCATATTTATCCCTTGAAAGCCGGTAATAATAGGAATACCTCCTTCTTTAAGAAATCTTAATATTTTATTTTTATTTACTTGTTGAATTCTTGAGTTTGTGTAAGGACCGTTAGTAAAAATTGGTATTTGCCAACCTAGCCAAGATCTTGATTTGAAACCTTTGTGGTTTAATCTTCCAGCTATCAAGGAGCATGCGACCTGCTCGCCTGATGATACTAAAACATCATATTCGGAATCTATGAAATTGTTACTAATATGTTTTGATTTTTTGATCAAATCATTTGTCACACCACTCATAGCTGAAGAAACAACTATTACTTTATTTTTTTTCTTTTTATGTTCAATGATAATATCAGCAACTTTTTTAATCTTTTCAATTGTACCAACTGATGTTCCACCAAATTTTAATACTACAATTTTCATGATAAATATTTTTAATTAAAATTTATTGATTAAATACATCTTCAATATATTGTTAATCTTGTAATGAAAACTAGCACAATAAATAAAAAAGAAATAGAGAAATTTTCTAGAATTGCAGAAGAATGGTGGGATCCTACTGGTAAATTTAAACCATTACATAAATTTAATCCAATTAGAATTTCATATATTAAGGAAAAAATAATTAATAGTTTTAAACTTGAAAATTCAGATAAGCCATTACAAAAAATAAGATTATTGGATATTGGATGTGGCGGTGGTTTACTATCAGAGCCTATGAGCAGATTAGGAGCAGAAGTAACTGGCATAGATGCATCAGAAAAAAATATACAAGTTGCAAAACTTCATGCAAAAAAGAATAATTTAAAAATTAATTATCTAACTGCTTCACCAGAAAATTTAAAGATAGATAAAAAATTTGATGTAATTTTGAATATGGAAATTATTGAACATGTAGAAGATGTTGATATTTTTTTAAAATCATGTTCATCGCTATTAAAAAAAGAGGGTATAATGTTTGTTGCAACAATAAACAAAACTTTAAAATCTTATCTATTTGCAATTATAGGTGCGGAGTATATTTTAAGATGGCTACCGATTGGTACTCACGAATGGGATAAATTTATAGATCCAAATGACTTAATTAAAATTTCTAAAAAATATAATCTTCAAGTACAAAATCTAGACGGAATGAAGTTTAATATTATTACGGACAAATGGTCGATAAGCTCAGATAAATCCATTAATTATATTGGAAAATTTAATAAAGTTTAATTACTCTTATCTTCAATCCATGGTATCATTTCAGCTTCAACTCCTTCTTCCTTAAGTTCTTGAATTTCATTTTTGGTAGCTGTGCCATAAATACCTTTTTTCTTATTTTTTTTGTTATAGTGTAATGATCTTGCTTCGTAAGCAAAATTTTCACCTACATAATCGAAATTACTTTTGATAAATTTTTGATACTCTTGAATTTTGTTTTTTATCTCATTTAATTTCGTATTCTTTTTTTCGATCTTATCTATACTATTTCTATTTATTAATTGAGGAGCCATTAAAGTTTTTTCAACTTTTTGAGAGTTACATTTATGGCAATTTAAAAAATTTTTACTTTTGAGTTTTTCATACTCTTTAGATGAAGCAAACCAGCTATCAAATGAAAAATCACAATTTTTGCAAATCAACTTATATTTGATCATAACAATCACTTAGTAATAGTTCTATAAATTTCAATAGAACAAATCTAACTTCGATAATCTCCATTAATCTCAATGTATTTTTTTGTCAAATCCATCGTGTAAACTTTGAAACTTTTGGAACCGCAGGAAATATCAACATTAATATCAATGCTATCACTTTTCATGTATTCAGATACTTCATCCTCATTATAATTAGAATTCAGCTTTCCATTAGAAACAACACTTATCTCACCAAATTTAATAGACAATTTTTCATGTTTAATTTGTACACCTGCTTTTCCTATTGCCATCACCACTCTTCCCCAATTGGCATCTTCGCCTGAGATAGCTGTTTTTACTAAAGGTGAATTTGCAATTGAGAAAGCTATTTTTTTTGCATCATCTTCATTTTTGCACCCCTGAATATTAACAGTTATAAATTTTGAAGCACCTTCACCATCAGCTACAACTCTTTTAGCTAAATTTAATAAAACCTTATTTAAAGCTAAATCAAAGTTTTTAATTTTTTCATCATTAGTATTTTTAATCTTAGGATGTTTTGATTTACCTGTTGAAAAAATTGAAACCATATCATTAGTGCTAGTATCACTATCACAGCTGATAGCGTTAAAAGTATTAGAAATATTTTTCTTTAAAAGTTTTTTAAGTACATCATTTGGTAAATCTGCATCAGTAAAAATATATGCCAAGGTTGTAGCCATATCAGGTTGTATCATGCCTGAGCCTTTTGCAACTCCAAATATCTTTATATCACTTCCACCAATTGAACACTCTTCCATTGCCATTTTAGGTTGCGTGTCAGTAGTCATTATCCCTAATGCGGACTTCATCCAGATATACTTATTTTGTGTATATTTTATTTTCTCAATTAGTTCAGGAATTTTATTGATTATTTTTTCCTCAGGAAAAATCTCACCAATAGTTCCTGTACATCCAAAAATTATTTCCTTTGAATTAATCTTTTTTGGTTGATCTTCATCCTCTTTCTGTTTTTGTGTTAATTTTTGAGAGATAATCTCTGCAATTTTTTCAAGACTTTTATAACCTTGTTTTCCAGTGAAACAATTAGCATTTCTTGTGTTCACTATTAATGAAAAAATTTTTTTAGCTTTTTGATTTAAATTCCATTTTATATTTTCAGAAATAACTTTGGATTGAGTATAAACAGACGCATAATTAACTCCATCCCTAAAATAGAACATAACTAAATCATCTCGAGAACTATTATATAAGTCAGCACTAATTGCAGAAATTGCTACACCATCAATATGATCAAGATCTTGAAATTCGTTTAATCTCTTGCTTTTTGATTTAGATGATAGAAAATTTGTTAAATTAATACCCATTCTATTTAAAATAATTATTTAATGATTATATAAATGGTTATAAGTAAATAATAAATCAAAAACTGATGCTAAATCCACTAAACTTTTTCTCAAAACTAATTAAATCCAATAATCAAAGAGAACTTGATAGAATTGCAAAAATTGTAAACAAAATTAATTCATTAGAAGAAGAAATCAAAAATTTAAAAGATGAGGACTTTCCAAAAAAAACTATAGAATTTAAGGAAAAAATTAAAAAAGGGGAAAAAATTGAGCAGATATTGCCTGAAGCTTTTGCATTAGTCAGGGAAGCCTCAAAAAGAAAAAGAGGAGAAAGACATTTCGATGTACAGTTAGTAGGCGGAATAGTCCTACAAGAGTCTAAAATTGCGGAAATGAAAACTGGTGAAGGAAAAACGCTTACTATAACTCTTGCTGCATATCTTAATGCTCTTTATGAAAAAGGGGTTCATATCGTAACTGTAAATGATTACCTTGCTAAAAGAGACTCTCAAGAAATGGGTGAGATTTACAACTTTTTAGGACTAACATCTGGTTACATAAACAATGATCAAGACGACACTCAAAGGAAGCAAAATTATAATTGTGACATTACTTATGCAACTAATAGTGAATTAGGTTTCGATTATTTAAGAGATAATATGAAATTTTCAAAAGATGAAATGGTACAACGGGAACACTTTTTTGCTATAGTTGATGAAATAGACTCCTGTCTAATTGATGAGGCCAGAACACCACTGATTATTTCTGGAGCAGCAGAGGATAGAACAACCCAATATTTGGCTATAGATAAATTAATCAAATTTTTAA
>QCDD01000009.1 GCA_003281045.1 Pelagibacteraceae bacterium AG-349-L23
TCAAAACAAATTTTATTAAACGATGAAACTTTAAAAGATACTGAGGCATTAAAAAAAACACTCGAACATTTTGACATTATCAATAAAGATTTAATTTCAATTTTTTCAAAAAATAAAATTAAGCCTATAGATTGTCTCAATAAAAAATTAGATCCAAACTTTCACCAAGCAATGATTGAAATTGAAGATGATCAAAAAGAACCTGGAACAATTGTTCAAGAAATACAAAAAGGATTCACAATTAAAGATAGATTGTTGAGACCAGCTCTAGTGGGCGTAGCAAAAAAAAGTGAAAAAAATGAGGAAAATAAAGAAAATTAAGGAGATAAATAATATTTAAATGAACTTGTAGAATTCAATTTCAACCCTATATGAGGAGAATAAATAACTGATATGAGCAAAATAATTGGAATAGATTTAGGAACAACTAACTCTTGTGTGGCTATTATGGAAGGAAGCCAAGCAAAAGTTTTGGAGAATGCAGAAGGTGCAAGAACTACACCTTCAGTTGTTGCTTTTACTGAAGAAAAAGAAAAATTAATAGGACAACCTGCTAAAAGACAAGCAGTAACAAATCCAGAGAATACAATTTTTGCAGTTAAAAGATTAATTGGTAGAAATTTTGAAGACCCAACTGTTAAAAAAGATATTGAGGCTGCACCTTTTAAGATTGTAAATTCTGAAAAAGGTGACGCATGGATTGAAGCGAAAGGAGAGAAATATTCGCCTTCACAAATTTCTGCTTTTATTCTCCAAAAAATGAAAGAAACTGCTGAAAAATATTTAGGTCAAGCTGTTACAAAAGCGGTAATAACTGTCCCTGCATATTTTAATGATGCACAAAGACAAGCTACCAAGGATGCCGGGAAAATAGCTGGGTTAGAAGTTTTAAGAATTATCAATGAACCAACTGCAGCTTCACTAGCTTATGGTTTAGATAAGAAACAAAATAAAAAAATTGCAGTTTACGATTTAGGTGGTGGAACTTTTGATGTGTCTATTCTTGAATTAGGTGATGGAGTTTTTGAAGTAAAATCTACAAATGGGGATACTTTTTTAGGTGGAGAAGATTTTGACAACGCTGTTGTAGAATATTTAATTTCTGAGTTCAAAAAAGATAGCGGTATTGATTTAAAATCTGATAAGTTGGCATTACAAAGATTAAAGGAAGCAGCTGAAAAAGCAAAGATTGAACTTTCGGCAGCAGAACAAACAGATATTAATTTACCATTTATAACAGCTGATAAAACTGGCCCTAAACACATTAATCTAAAAATGACTAGAGCTAAGTTAGAGGCTTTAGTTGAAGATTTAATTGCTAAAACTATTCCACCATGCAAAACTGCTTTGAAAGATGCTGGAATTTCAGCTAGCGATGTTGATGAGGTAGTAATGGTCGGAGGTATGACTAGAATGCCAAAAGTCATTTCTGAGGTGAAAAATTTCTTTGGTAAAGAACCAAACAAGAGTGTTAATCCAGATGAAGTGGTTGCAATGGGTGCTGCAATACAAGCTGGTGTTTTACAAGGTGATGTAAAAGATGTTCTTTTATTAGACGTAACACCATTATCCTTAGGAATAGAAACTCTAGGTGGCGTTTCTACAAAACTTATTGAAAAAAATACAACGATACCTACAAAAAAAAGCCAAGTATTTTCTACAGCTGAAGATAACCAGCCAGCCGTCTCAATACGTGTTCTTCAGGGTGAAAGAGAGATGGCAACAGATAATAAATTACTTGGTAATTTTGAACTAGTTGGTATTGCTCCGGCACCAAGAGGAGTTCCTCAAATTGAGGTGACTTTTGATATAGATGCAAATGGAATTGTGAATGTATCAGCTAAAGATAAAGGCACTGGCAAAGAACAAAAAATTCAAATCCAAGCCTCTGGTGGATTAAGTGATGAGGAAATTGAAAAAATGGTCAAAGATGCCGAAGCAAACAAAGAAGCTGATAAGAAAAAAAGGGAGTCTGTTGATGTTAGAAACCAAGCAGATACTTTAATTCATTCAACTGAAAAAAATCTAAAAGAGCATGGAGCTAAAGTTTCAGATGCAGAGAAAAAAGCAATTGAAGATGGGTCAAATGCATTAAAGGAATCTCTTAAAGGTGAGGATATTGAGGACATTAAGAAAAAAACAGAGGCATTAGTACAAGCTTCAATGAAACTAGGAGAAGCTATTTACAAGTCACAACAAAGTACAAAACCAGATTCTGGTAAAGATGATGGAAAAGATGAAAAGGGAAAGAAAGACGATAATGTTGTTGATGCGGACTTTGAGGAAGTAAAAGACGAGAATAAAGAAAAAAGCGCTTAACTGACATCTATTTGTCCAGGTTATATACATGGCTAAAAGAGATTATTATGATGTCTTAGGAGTAAGTAAAAGCGCAAGCCCTGATGAACTAAAATCAGCCTACAGAAAATTAGCTGTTAAATATCACCCTGACAAAAATCCTGGGGATAAATCTGCTGAAGATAAATTTAAAGAGGCCAGTGAGGCTTATGGTGTGCTCTCTGATAAATCAAAAAAAGAAAACTACGATAACTTTGGACATGCTGCATTTGAAAATGGTGGCGGTGGTAGAGGTGGTTTTGGGGGTTTTGGGGGTTTTAGCGGTGCAGATTTCTCTGACATTTTTGAAGATTTTTTTGGAGACTTTGGTGGTGGAGGCAGAAGAAGTTCAAGAAGAAGCTCAAGTAATAGAGGTTCAGATCTAAGATACGATTTGTCTATAACTTTAGAAGAGGCGTACACAGGTAAAAAACAAAATATCCAATTCTCTACATCTGAAAAATGTAATACCTGTAAAGGAAATGGTTCTAAACCAGGCTCTAGCCCAGATAGATGTACCTATTGTGGAGGAAACGGAAGGGTAAGATCTAATCAAGGTTTTTTTACAGTTCAACAAACTTGTCCTCAATGTGCTGGGAGTGGTGAGGAAATAACCAATCCATGTGGAGATTGTAACGGACAAGGTAATAAACAAACAAATAAAAAAGTATCTGTTACAATTCCCAAAGGTGTTGATGATGGCACAAGAATAAGACTTGCCGGCAAAGGTGAGGCTGGGACAAGAGGAGGCACTAGTGGAGATTTATATTTATTTATAAATGTTAAATCTCATGAGTTATTTAAAAGATCTGATGTAAATTTATTTTTTGAATTTCCAATTTCTATTGCGGATGCAGCTCTTGGTACAACAATAGAAATCCCTACAATTGATGGAAAAAAGGCAAAAATAAAAATTCCAGACGGAACACAAGATGGTAAGCAATTTAGATTAAAAGGCAAAGGTATGCCATTCATGAGACGGGGCGATTTTGGTGACTTATATGTTCAAGTTAAAACTGAAGTACCAGTATTCTTAAATAAAGAACAAAAAGATTTGTTAGAACGTTTTAGAAAAATAGAAAATGAAAAATCGAACCCAAGTATCAAGAAATTCTTCCAAAAAGCAAAAAGTTTCTGGAATGGTTAATAAATGGGATTAGAAGAAATTATTCCAGCTATTTTTTTAATAGCAGTTTTAGTCTTAGTCCTGCCTGAATTTTTGAGATCAAACTCAAAATCAAAAAGATTTATTAAGAATTTATTTATTTGGTCTATAATTGTCATTTTCATTGTGATAATTTCTATTTTTATATTCTAAAAAAAAATATTAAATTATCTTAATGAATATTCTAATTGAGGGCTGGCGTGGCATAAATCATTCGTATGCTCTTGTTAATCAGTGGCAAATCAATGAACTAGTTAAATCATCAAATATTTTTTTTCGAGATATTCCTTTTATTAATAAAAAATGGAATACAAAAAAAAATGATAGTGGTTTAAAAGATGAAGTCAAAGATACAATAAGAAAAATACAAGCTCCATCAATAAATGTTGATTACGATATAACTTATAGAATTTCAACACCATTCAACTTCGACCAAAAATTTAATTCCAAAGCTCTTTTTGTGTTTGCTACCACAGAATACAGAAATCTGACTGAAGAGTTTTACATAAATTGTGATCCAGATAAACTCGGGAAAAAAGAAAATTTATTTATACACACTCCATCTAACTGGTCTAAAAAAGGTTTCTTATCTGCTGGTTTTAAAGAAGATCAAGTTATTGTTGTGCCTCACGGGGTAGATTTAAACACTTTATATTTGATTTCTGAGGAAGAAAAAAAAAAAATTAGAAATGAATATAAAATTAAGTCTGATGATTTTGTTTTAACAAATATTAGTGCAATGACAGTTAATAAGGGTGTAGAAGTTTTAATTGCAGCTTATGGAATATTAAAAAAAAAATACGAAAACCTCAAACTAATTTTAAAAGATCAAAGTAATTTGTATGAATGGAAGGCGGATTTTCCAATGAAAAAAGTATTTGAGTCAGAGTTTAACAAAAAACATAAAATTTTTAATGACAAAATGTATAAAGATATAATTGTTATCTCAGAAAATTTAAATTTTGATCAGTTACGAAATATTTACTCAATAACCGATTGTTATGTATCTCCATACAAAGCTGAAGGTTTCAATTTAACACCACTCGAAGCAGCCGCATGCGGTTCACAAATAGTAGTTACTAATGGAGGATCAACCGATGATTATTTTAATGATTGCATGGGTTTTAAAATTGAAAGTAAAGAAAAAAATCTTAATAATAATATTTTGCTTAGTCCAAAAATAGATTCATTAATTGATATTTTAAATTCAATCATAAATAAATCTGATGATAAAAAAGAGACAAGAAGTAAACTAGTTCGTGAAAACTTTTCTTGGGAAAATGTAGTAAAAAAATTAAAAAAAGAGTTTGAAAAAAAATTAAGTAAGTGAAATAAGAAATTATGAAAAAAATTAATTTGGGAATTACAGGCTGTATGGGGAGAATGGGTCAGCAACTCATAAAATCCTCTAGAAAAGATGTTGATTTCAAATTAGTTACCCTTACAGAAAATAGATTAGTAAATAATAGATTTTATGGAATTAAACCAGAATTAAACTCTGATAAAGCCTTTAAAAAAACTGAGTTGATTATAGATTTCACCATACCTAGCTGTACGCTTGAAATACTAAAAATAGCGACCAAACTAAAAAAGAAAGTTGTGATTGGCACTACTGGCTTTAACAGACAACAAGAAAATCTTATTAAAAAGTACTCAAAAAAAATACCAATTCTAAAAGCAGGTAACATGAGCTTAGGCATTAATCTTTTGGTATATTTAACTGAAATTACGTCAAATGCATTGGGTAAAAACTTTTTAAGTAAAGTTTTTGAAACCCACCACAAGTATAAAAAAGATTATCCTTCGGGTACCGCATTGATGCTAGGTAAAGGAATAGCGGCTGGAAAAAGAATGAATTTTTACTCATTATTTGGAAAAAAATATTTAAACAAGAAAACTTTTCCTTATAGTAAAAAAATAAATTTTAATTCTATAAGAAAAGGTCAAATTATTGGAGAACACGAGGTAAGATTTTCTAGTGGTAAAGAAATAATCACTTTAAATCATGAGGCTTTTGATAGAGCTCTTTACTCTGAAGGTGCGTTGACAGCAGCAAAATGGCTTATAAATAAGAAACCTGGTCTTTACTCAATGAGAGATTTAATGAATTTCAAATAATGGATGAAATTCAAAGAGCAAAGATAGTTTTTAAAATTTTAAATAAAACTTATCCCTCGATATATGTTCCATTGAAGAGTAGAAATGTTTTTACTCTTTTAATTTCCGTTCTACTTTCAGCACAATGCACAGACGTAAATGTAAATAATGTAACTAAAAATATATATCCAAAATTTTATAAACCTGAACACTTTGTTAAACTTGGAAGAAAAAAAATTGAGAAATTAATCAAAAAAATCGGTATTTTTAGAATTAAGGCAAAGAGTATTTACAACCTGTCAAAAATAATAATAGAAAAACATAATGGTAAAGTCCCTAAAACCTTTGAAGAGTTAGAGAATCTTCCTGGTGTTGGTCATAAAACAGCTAGTGTTGTAATGTCTCAAGGTTTTGGATATCCTGCTTTTCCAATAGATACTCATATTCATAGATTAGCTCAAAGGTGGGGTTTAACAAACGGAAAGAGTGTTGTTCGAACTGAAGAAGATTTGAAAAGATTATTTCCTAAAAAAAGTTGGAATAAACTTCATCTTCAAATCATATATTATGGACGAGAGTATTGTAAAGCAAGAGAGTGTTATGGTCTAACTTGTAAAATTTGCACTACTTGTTATCCTAAAAGAAAAAAACCAATTAAAACAAAAAAACCTTAATATGAAAGTTCTTGGTATTGGAAACGCAATAGTTGATGTGATTTGTAAAGTTGAGGAAAATTTTATTAAAGAAAAAAATCTCACAAAAGGTACAATGAAATTATTTTTTGATGAAATAGAATTCAAGAGTCTTTTAGGATCTTTAAAAATTGAAAAAACTATTTCAGGAGGTTCGGTTGCTAATTCAATAGTTGGCTTATCTCAACTCAAAAACAATGTTGGATTTATAGGAAAAATATCTGACGATATTTTTGGGGCTAAATATGAGGAAGGACTTAAAAAGGAAAATGTTGAGTATTTTTACTCAAAAAGCAAAGAAAATCTTCCAACAGGCACTTGTTTGATTTTAGTTACACCAGACTCTGAAAGGACAATGTGTACTTTTTTAGGTATAGCAGGAAAAATTAATGAGCGTGATGTGGATGAAAAAATTATAAAAAAAAGTGAATTAGTTTTTTTAGAGGGTTATTTGTGGGATGAAGGGGAACCAAAAAAAGCGTTTGAAAAAGCAATTAATAATGCCAGAAAAGTTGCGATGTCGTTATCAGATCTTTTTTGTGTAGAAAGACACAAAAAAAATTTTTTAGACTTGGTAAAAAAAAAATTAGATTTAACTTTTGCAAATGAAAGTGAGATAATGGCATTAATCAATACTAAAAATTTCGATGAAGTAATCAATTTTGCAAAAGAGATTAAAAAACATATTATAATTACGCGCGGAGAAAAGGGTGCAATTTCAATAATTGGTGATGAAATCACAGAAATAAGAGCCGATAAAAATCTCACTATTAAAGATTTAACAGGTGCTGGAGATCTTTTTGCGGCTGGTTATTTACATGGTTTTATAAATAATCTGCCTACTGGAGAATGTTTACAGCAAGCAACTACTTTATCATCAAAGGTGATTCAGCAAATTGGTGCAAGACTTTAACTTTTTATTCTTTTAAAACTTCCTTTACCTTTTTTGGGTTTAATAATTCTAGGCTTATATTTCTTAGAAAAAAGATCTTTAGCAAATCTATTTTTCTTTTTTAATTTTGTAACCATTTTTTTTGCTAATTATAAAATCTTGATCATTAAAAGTTTTTGATATTTTTTTTCTCAAACGATAAATATGTGTTTCAACTGTATGGGTTTCTAATTGAGATTGATACCCCCAGACTTTGGTTTGTAATTCTTGTATCTTCACTTCTTTTTCAATTTTAAAAAGATATAATATTGAATTTATCTCTTTTTCTGTGAGTTTAAGTTTATTTTCTCCAAAAGACATTACACGTGAATTCAAATTAAAATTATAGTTACCAATTGTGATATCAGATTGTTCATGAAATTTTTTTTTTATAAATTCAATATTAATTTTTTCTAATAGTTTAAAAATTGGTATAGGAAAGTCGTTAAAAACTATTTGATTATTCAAACCAGGTATTTCTTTTTTAGTAAATACTAAATAATTGGTTTTAGAATTCAAATCAGGTAATTTTTGTTTATTTGCCTTTTCAAAACTAAGATTTATATCTTTTTTAATTTCAACTAAAATCTTATATAGTTCATCAAACTCATAAATGACAAGATTATGATTATTCATCTGGCTACAGAATATGATACTTTACTTAAAAAATAAACACACACTTGAGGTAGATGATTTTAAATTCAGGTGTTCCATTGGTAAAAATGGTAAAAGTAAAAAAAAAAAGGAAGGAGATAAAAAAACACCAATTGGTCATTTTGAAATTGAAAATCTATATTACAGACCTGATAGGATAAAAAAACCATCTACTAAATTAAAGTGTATTAAAATTAAAAAAAGTATGGGTTGGTGTGATAATCCATTCGATCTTAAAAATTATAATAAATTAATCAAACTTAATAAAAAAATTAAATGCGAAAAACTTTACAGAAAAGATTATAAGTATGATTTATTAATACCAATTAAATATAATTTTTTAAAACCAGTCAAATTTAAGGGAAGCTGTATCTTTATTCACCTAACAAATAATTTTAAACCTACGCTTGGATGTGTAGCGATGAAAAAAAAAGATTTTTTGATAATGTTAAAATTAATCAACAAAAAAACAAAAATTCAAATTACTTAATTTCTTTCACCAAATATGTTTGATCCAATTCTCACATATGTGGCAGAATTTTTAATTGCATTTAAATAGTCTGAGGACATCCCCATACTTAATTCTTTAAAATTTAACTTTTTATTTAATTCACTCATCTCTTTAAAATAGATTTCTGATGGTTCATTTAATGGCGGGATACACATCAACCCCACCACCTCTAAATCAAGAGTTTTACAATAGTAACAAAGCTTAGGAACTAACAATTTATTCACCCCGAATTTTTGGTCCTCATCTCCAATGTTAACCTGAATAAAAACTTTTACTTTTTTATTTTGTTTAACTTGCTCCTCAGATATTTTTTTTGCGAGTTTTTCACTATCAACAGAATGAATGTAGTCAAACAGTTTAACAGCGTATTTTACTTTATTTGTTTGTAGTCCACCTATTAGGTGTAATTTCAAGTTACTTTTACTTAACTTTATGTCACTCCATTTTTTCATCGCCTCTTGAACTTTATTTTCGCCAAAATCTAAATGACCATATTCTATCAATGGTGTTATTTTATCCATACTAAAGGTCTTTGAAACAGCAATAATTTTTGGTATTTTATGATTTTTTTGGTTAGATAAATTTGAGTTTATTTCTGCTTTGATATTAACTAAATTTTGAACTGTTAAATGCATTTTAAATTACTAAATAAATATTACTTTATAAACACATTCGATACAAATAATTTTAAGAAACAAGATAGGACAACAATAATCATTTATAGAAATTATACCTCGCCCAAAAAAGATATATATAAAATCCTCAAATTAAAAAAATTTTTTAAAAAAAAGGGAAATAAATTTTTATTAGCAAATGATTTTAAATTAGCTCTAAAACTAAAATTAGATGGAGTTTATATACCCTCTTTTAATAAAAATTTTAATCATTTAGCATATTCTACTTTTCTAAATTTTACTGTTGTGGGGTCTGCTCACAATCTCAAAGAGATCAGAATTAAAGAATTACAAAAAGCGAAGGTTATTTTTATATCGTCATTATTTAAAAAAAATAAAAACTATTTAGGCTTAAATAAATTTAAAATTTTAAAAAATTGCACGAAAAAAAAGGTGGTTGCTTTAGGGGGTATATCAAAAAAAAATATTAAAAAAGTTAAATTACTTAAAATTTCTGGAATAGCTGGAATCTCATATTTTAAGTAAAAAAAAAGGCCCCTAAAAAGGGGCCTTTTTATAAATTTATCTTCTAAACTAATTAGAATGCAAATTTTAGATTGAACTCGTAACCTTCAAAGTCAGAAGTCGCTTTACCATCCATGTTATCTACTTCGTTGATAGCACCAGCAAGTGTCATTCCACCCATTGTGTATGAAGCAGAAACACCAGTTGACTCTTGATCTGAGTTATTTGAATTACCAGAATCAAATTCAAGCGTATGTGCACTATAACCGATAGTAAAATCATCATTTACTGCATAAGTAATACCATAAGCAGTAGACTCTTGACTTGAGCTTGTAGTTTCGTGATCAAGGTCAGCCATTTGTACACCGACAGTGAATCCACTGTATACATATTTTACATATCCAGTTGATTTATCAACGTCTTTACCAGCTGACTCATTGTCTGAAATAGCATAACCAAGTGTTAAGCCTTCCACAGCTTCTGGTGAAATAGCAATAGCAAAGTCAGTGTATGTACTTGAACCTGCTGCGTTTCCGCTAGGTACCATTGCTGCTTTAAAAGTTGCTCCACCAAAGTCTGGAGATGTGTAAACGAACATGTTCGCTCCACTACCACCACCAATTACAGTTGGGCTTCCTGAAGTTGCAGTACCATCTGTATCAATGATATCCCATGCTTCTTCGTAAGCATTAGGCGTTACATCGTCAACAGCACCGAACGCAGTTGATCCACCACTACCATGGAACTTAATTGATCCGAAATCACCTGAAACGGTCATATCGTAATCATCCATTACGTCATCATCAAGTTCGTAGTAAACAGCAACACCTAGTCCGCCGTCTGTTTCACCACTTGCATTGAATCCAAGACTATTACCCATTGTATAAGGGTTTCCATTAATGTCAGCACCTTTGTTCCCTCTTTCAGGGTTATCAAAAGTCAAGCTCGCTGAACCTGTTACTGAAAACTCAGCAGCAGATGCAGAGAAAGCCACTAATGAACCAGCTAAAGCTGATAGTCCAACTTTCTTTAAATTGTTCATATTAATTACTCCTTTATATTTGTTTGATTATTAATAATAAACACTCGCAAATTAACATTTTATTTCTCAAAAACCCCAAAATTGCTGCCTTTTTTTGAATTATTTTTTTTGTGTTGCAAATTTACAACACAATAAACACTTATTTTGTTATAGATTTAACATTTAATTGTGTATTTATTTTTATTTCACTTTAAAAAACTCAAAATGTCAAAATTACTCAAAAATAAAAATTTTATCTTTTTTTTTGTAATATTTTTTACTCTTAGTTCATGTGCAAAAGAAGGTTTCTTTAAAACTGGGGACGCAAGAAAAAATCCACCTGATCCTAGGGAGAGGGTAAAGAAAAATTTAGAAGAGGGAAAAGGTTTTAGATTAAGTAGTGCAATGGGAGGAAACAAAAGCACAAATTTTGAATTCGCAAGTTCAAATGGGTTGTGGAGAGCCTCTCTGGATATTTTAGATTTTATGCCTCTTACTTCTGCAAATTATAGCGGAGGAATTATAATTACTGATTGGTATTCAGAGCAAGGCAATCCTGATGAGTCAATCAAAATCACAGTTAGATTTTTAAGCAATGAAGTAAGATCTGATGCAATAAATGTTGATATATTTTACAAAAAATGTGTTGCTGTTAACAATTGCAAAATTAATAAAAAAGACGGACAACTTAAAAAAGAAATTACAAAACAAATACTTGCGAAAGCTGCTATATATCAGAAACAAATAAAAGACAAAAATTTTAAACCTTACAGAATGTCAAGTGATGACTAATTAATCAGCTCGGTAATTAGTTATGAGTAGATATAATTTTAAATCAGTAGAAACAAAATGGCAAAATTATTGGGAAAAAAATAAAAGTTTTAAAGTAAAAACAGACCCTTCCAAAAAAAAATTTTATTGTCTTGAAATGTTTCCTTATCCATCAGGAAAAATTCATATGGGACATGTGAGAAATTATACCATAGGAGATGTCCTTGCTCGTTACAAATCTCTTCAAGGATATAATGTTTTACACCCAATGGGGTGGGATTCATTTGGTATGCCAGCTGAGAATGCAGCCAAACAAAATAATCTAGACCCAAAAAAATGGACAGAAACAAATGTCCTAAATATGAGAACCCAATTAAAAAAACTTGGTTTATCAATTGATTGGGATAGAGAAATTTCAACATGTAATAAAGATTATTACAAACATCAACAAGCTTTTTTCCTTGAACTATTCG
Organism: Pelagibacteraceae bacterium AG-349-L23; assembly: GCA_003281045.1. Taxonomy (GTDB): domain Bacteria; phylum Pseudomonadota; class Alphaproteobacteria; order Pelagibacterales; family Pelagibacteraceae; genus Pelagibacter. The sequence continues at coordinate 11,792 of QCDD01000009.1, forward strand.
AAAAAAAACTTGTTTATAGAAAAGAAAATTATGTAAATTGGGACCCCATAGATGAAACTGTTCTTGCAAATGAGCAGGTCATTGATGGTAAGGGTTGGCGCTCAGGAGCAATTGTTGAGAGAAAAAAACTAAGTCAGTGGTTTTTTAATATATCAAAATTTTCTCAAGAATTATTAGATGGTCTAGAGAAACTAGACTCTTGGCCAAACAAAGTAAAAACAATGCAAAAAAATTGGATTGGAAAATCATTTGGATGTGAGATTGATTTTAAAATTGAAGGAGATTTACCTATTAAAAATATTAAATGTTTTACTACAAGACCAGATACCTTGTTTGGATTTTCTTTTTTAGCTTTATCAATCGATCACGAAGTTTCAAAATTTTTTAGTAATGACGAGGATTTTTTGCGCTTCAAAAATGAATGTTCCAAAACTGGTACTACAGAAGAGGCCATTGCAGTTGGAGACAAAATTGGGTTTAAAACAAATCTCGAGGCAATAAATCCGCTTGATCCCAAACAAAAGGTGCCAGTATATTTTGCAAACTTTGTATTGATGGATTATGGATTTGGAGCTGTTTTTGGTTGCCCTGCACACGACCAAAGGGATTTTGATTTCGCAAAAAAATATAATTTAAAAATAAAAACTGTCGTTCGACCAATTGATAAAGATGAAAAATTTACAGTAAGTGATCAGGCATATCCAGGACCAGGTATCATAATTAATTCTGACTTTCTTAATGGTCTGAGTGCACCGGAAAATTCTATTCTAGAAACAATCAAAATTTTAGAGAAAAAAAAATTAGGAAAAAAACAAATTAACTTCAGATTAAAAGATTGGGGTGTGTCTAGGCAGAGGTATTGGGGATGTCCAATACCAATAGCATACGATGAAAATGGTAAAGTTTACCCAATTCCTAAATCGATGTTACCAGTTGAACTACCTGAAAATATTAATCTCAATATAAAAGGCAATCCTCTCGATAGTCAAAATAATTGGAGAGAAATAAATATAGATGGAAAAAAATTATTTAGAGAGACTGACACGCTAGATACTTTTGTCTGTTCATCGTGGTATTACTTGAGATTTTGTTCTCCAACAGAAACAAAATATGGATTTAAAAAAGAGGATATTGATTACTGGATGCCTGTAGATCAATATATTGGTGGTGTAGAACATGCAATTTTACATTTACTATACTCAAGATTTTTTATGCGAGCATTATCACATGATAATAATAATTTTAATATATTAGAGCCATTCAGTGGTTTATTCACACAAGGGATGGTCTGTCATGAAACTTATAAAGACCCTGATAACAATTGGGTCAGTCCTGATGAAATTGAAAATATAAATGGTAAAAAATATCTCAAAAAAAATAAATCTAAATTAGTTTCGGTTGGACCATCAGAGTCAATGTCCAAATCAAAAAAAAATACAATTGATCCAGAAAATATTATTTCTAATTACGGAGCTGACTCAGCCAGACTTTTTATATTATCTGATAGTCCTCCAGAAAAGGATGTACAATGGTCTGAGGAAGGGATCATTTCATCTTTTAAATTCATTCAAAAACTTTGGAAATTAAATGAAAAAGTAATTGATGAAATAAATAAAAACCATAACACAGACATTGATGATGAGATAATGAAATATACTAATAAATATTTAAAAAAAGTTCACAATAATCTTGAGAGTTTTAGTTATAATAAGATCATAGCAAATTTATATGAAATGTATTCATTTTTGAATAAACAAATTGAAAAAGCATACACAAAACGAACACTCATTGAAAATTATAAAAAAATTTTAATTACAATGACACCAATTCTTCCTCATTTTGCAAATGAATGTTTAAGCATCATAAAAGCAGAGAATTTAAAATGGCCAGAGTATGATGTTTCCATGCTAAAAGAGGATAATATTAATATTGTTATACAAATTAATGGAAAGAAAAGAGGCCTTGTTCAAACTATGCCAAATATTAGTGAGGAAAAACTATTGGAAATAGTTAAGAATGATGAGAAAATGAATAAGTATTTTGAACAAAAAAATATAAAAAAAAAAATTTATATAAAAGATAAACTTTTGAACATAATTATTTAATGCTAAAAAAAATTTTTTTTATAATTCTATCTTTAAATTTTTTGAACCATTGTGATTACAAGCCGGTTTACTCAAATCAAAATAAGATTGATTATAAAATTGTCATATCAAGCTTCTCAGGTGATAAAGATATAAATAATTTAATAGCTACAAATTTAAAAAGAAGCAGCAAAAGAGAGTCGGACAAAATCGTAAATATTACTTTCGATACAAAATATACAAAAAATATTTTAGCAAAAAATAGCGCAGGGTCTATAACTGATTATCAAACCGATGTGGTGACGACATTTGTGATTGAAAAAGATGATGATTCTGAAAGCTTTTCAGTAAATGAAAAATTTAATTTTAAAAAAATGACTGACAAATATGAAGAAAAAAATTATGAACGCAATATTAAAAAAAATCTTGCAAATTCAATATCAGAAAAACTAATTCTTAGATTGGCTGTGATTAAGTGATTTACAAAACATTCCAGTTACAAAAAATCCCAGATAAAGCAATTTTCTATTTATTATATGGAAAAAATGAGGGCTTAAAAACTGATTGTATTAATCAAATTTTAGCAAAAAATGATGGAAGAGTTTTCAATTATGAAGAAAAACAAATTAAGGATGAAATTGAAACATTTTATGAAAATATATTATCTGGTTCATTATTTGAAAGTAACAAGATAATAATAATAAACAGAGCATCTGATAAAATTTTTGAAATAATTCAAGATTTGATTAAAAGAAATAAAACAAATATCACTATCATCATAAATGCAGGTCATTTAGAAACTCGATCGAAACTAAGATCTTTATTTGAAAAAAATGAAGATTTAGTTTGTATACCTACATATCCGGATAATAATGATACTTTATCAAAATTAACTACAATTTTTTTTAAAAACGAAAATATACCAATATCCCAACAAAACATAAATATCATTGTTGATAAATGTAATGGGGATAGAAATAATTTAAGTAATGAACTTGATAAAATTAAAAATTATTCACTAAGTAAGAAAAAAATTTCCTCTCAAGAAATTTTAAGATTAATCAATTTAAGTGAAAACTTTGAAATATCAGAGTTAATTGATAATTGTTTAGCACAAAATAAAAATAGGATAATAAATATTCTAAATGAAAATAGTTATAGTTCAGAGGATTCAATAATAATTCTTAGAACCTTTTTATCTAAATCAAAAAGAATTCTAAAACTTGCGATGGAACTTGAGGAAAGCAAAGATATAAATAAAACAATTAACTCCACTAAACCACCTATCTTTTGGAAAGATAAAGAAATTATAAAAGTTCAACTAAATAAATGGAAAACTAAAAAAATTAAAGAACTAATAGAAAATATTAATAATATTGAGTTAGAAATTAAGAAAAATTATAATAATTCAATTCTTATAGTTACAAATTTTATTTTAGAAAAGAGTCGTTCAGAAATTAATAATTAGATTTAATAATATCAATTATTTTGTTTAGTTGCTCAATATCATGATAAACAAAAGTAATCGTTCCTTTATTTTTTTTATTATTCTTAATTGAAACATTTAAGCCAATCTTGTCAGAAATCGATCTTTCAAGATTTTGAATATTTGGATCATTAAGTTTTATATTTGAACCTTTTTTCTTTTTAAAAATTTTAACAAAAGTTTCTGATTGACGAACTGAAAGTTTTTTTTCAATTATTTTTTTAGCAACAAAACTTGCATTTTCGAGCCCAACCAATATTTTTGCGTGGCCAGTTGATAGTTTTTTTGTTTCTATTAAGTCTAATACATCGCTTGGTAGAGTTAATATCCTTAAACAATTTGTTATGTAACTTCTGCTTTTTCCAATAAATTTTGATACTTTTTCTTGGTCATAAGAAAAATCATTTATTAATCTTTGATAACCTTGAGCTTCCTCTAAAGGATTAAGATCATTCCTTTGAACATTTTCAACAATTGCGAACTCTAGAGATTTTAAATCATCTGCTTCAGTAACAACAACTGGTACCTCATGAAAACCAGCTTTTTGTGCAGCAAGCCATCTTCTTTCTCCTGCAATAATTTCATACTTTGAATTTTCATCAGATTCTCTTACGATTATTGGCTGAATAATGCCCCTCTCCTTTATTGATTTTTCTAGATCGTTTAAACTTTCCTCATCAAAAATTTTTCTTGGTTGAAATTTATTCGGATACAACGCACTGATTGATAATTTGTTAGTTGTTGGCTCTATCTTAGTTTCACCTATTAATGATGATAATCCTCTACCTAATCCTTTTTTAATCTTATTCACTAAGCTGCACTCCCTATTTGATTTTCTTGGCTTATAAATTCATCTGTAAAACTATAATATGATTTACTGCCAGGGCAATTTTTATCATAAATTAAAACTGGCACTCCATGTGAAGGTGCTTCAGATAATCTTACATTACGCGGGATCACTGTTTGATATACCTTTTCCTTAAAATAATTTCTTGCTTCCTGTTCAACCTGAGAAGATAATTTATTTCTTCTATCATACATCGTCAAAAGTATTCCTTGAATTTCTAAATCAGGGTTCAAATTAATTTTTATTCGATCAATTGTTTTCATCAGTTGGGTTAAACCTTCTAACGCAAAAAATTCTGTCTGAAGGGGGACTAAGAGAGAGTTTGAGCATACCAGTGCCATCACTGTCAATAAACTTAAAGATGGAGGACAATCTATAAGTATATAATCGTATATTGCTCCAGAATCATTTAAATAAGAGGCTAATTTTACCTTCAGAATAAATGCCCGATCACTATCCCCGGCTGTTTCGACCTCCAGACCAGACAAATCGACATTTGAAGTTATCAAATCAAGATTATCAAATTTTGTTTTTTTAATTACCTCTGAGATAGACTTAGTTCCATTTAATATACCATAAATAGTTTCGTCTGATTTTTCTGAATTAGATAAACCAAGACCAGTTGTTGCATTCCCTTGTGGATCTAAGTCAATAACCAAAATTTTTTTTCCTTGTTGTGTGAGTGCAGAGGCAAGGTTAATTACAGTGGTTGTTTTTCCAACCCCACCCTTCTGATTTATAATTGAAATAATTTTCATTAAATTTTTTTTTCCATATTTTTTATATTTAACAAAAATGAATCTTTGTTTGTTAAACTTTTTTTTTCCTCATAGTCTAAATCCCAAATTTTAAGAGTTTCATTTAAAATTTTTCTCCCACTTTTGCCCATGAACAAAATAATATTTTTATATTTGCGAAAATTTTTTTGAACTAAATCAAGAATTATTGGCATTGGTTTAAAAGCTCTGGACATAATCGTTCCAGTTTCAATATCTCTAAGTTTAAAGATATCTTTTTTTATTATTTCTGTGTTTAATTCCAATTTTTCAGAAACATCTTTCAAAAAAACACATTTATGGTGACTTTTTTCATAAAGTTTTATTTTCATGCTGTTTTTTAATTTCTTCATTAAGATCGCTATGATTAGTCCGGGTATACCACCCCCAGAACCTAAATCAGAGGTTGTATTTGTGTTTAAATCAACAAAATCAATTATTTGCGCTGAATCAAGAATATGTCTTTGTCTTATAACCCCTTGATCAGAGTTTTTTCTACTAATTATGTTAATTTCCATATTTTTTTTTTGAATCATACTTATAAGGCTCTCAAGCTCATTACAAGTTTCACGTGAAACTTCAAATTTTGAAATTTTAGAGTAATTTTTAGAAATTATCGAATCCATTAAGCTATATGCTTAATAGACTTTCTTTTTACGTGTGACAACAAAATATATACGGCTGCTGGAGTAATTCCGTCTATTCGTAAAGCTTGACCCATAGTTTTTGGTCTTATTTCTTTAAATTTGGACTTTACTTCGTTCGATAAACCAGAAAATTGATCATAATCAATATTATCAGGGATAATTAGATTCTCATCTCTTTTGAAAGCTAGAATATCTGCTTTTTGCTTCTTTAAATAACCTCTATAATGAGAATTAATTTCTATCTGCTCATCTATTTCAGAGCCAAAATTCTTAATTTCAGGCCAAATTCTACGTATTTTAGTCATATTAGCATCCTTTTGAGCTAAAATTTCTTCTGCTGACCTTAAAATACCATCTTTCGCAATTTTTATGCCGTTTTTTTGTGCTTTTGTTGGAGATATACTCAAACTAGACATTTGAAGTGAAATTTCACTCATTTTCAGGAATTTATCCTCAAATTTAAATTTTCTTTCATCAGATATTAAACCGATTTTAATACCTTTGTTAGTAAGTCTCAAATCAGCGTTATCTGCTCTTAAACTTAATCTATACTCAGCTCTTGATGTAAACATTCTGTAAGGCTCTGCAACACCCTTTGTGACTAAATCATCTATCATTACTCCGATATAAGCATCTGACCTATCAAGAATGAATGGTTCTTTACCCATAAATGATAATGCTGCATTTACGCCCGCAATAAGACCTTGGGCTGCAGCTTCTTCATATCCTGTAGTGCCATTAATTTGACCAGCTAAATATAAGTTTTTAATTTTTTTAGTTTCTAATGTTAAAAAAAGTTCTCTAGGATCTATATAGTCATATTCTATAGCATATCCTGGCCTAATCATTTTAACATTCTCTAAACCACTGATATTATTGAGTATTTCAGCTTGTACTACCTCTGGTAGTGAAGTTGATATACCATTTGGGTAGATTGTGTGGTCATCAAGCCCTTCGGGCTCTAAAAATATTTGATGCCTTGTCTTTTCGGCAAATTTAACTACTTTATCTTCTATTGAAGGACAATATCTAGGTCCTACTCCTTGAATGCTGCCGGAATACATCGCACTCTTAGATAAATTTTTTTCTATAATCTTATGTACTTTTTCGTTTGTATAAGTCATAGAGCACAAAACTTGTTTATTCGAAGTAGATTTCGTTAAAAAAGAGAAGAAGTAAGGATTTTCATCGGCTGCTTGTTTTTCTAAATTTTTGAAATTTATTGTCCTTGCATCAAGTCTTGGTGGAGTACCTGTTTTTAATCTTCCTATTTTAAATTTATATTTTTCTAATTGTTCACTTAAACCAGTGCTAGGTTTCTCATTATATCTACCTGCAGGAGTACGCTCATCACCAATATGAATCAATCCATTTAAAAAAGTACCAGTTGTTAAAATTATTTTACTACACTTAATCTTATTACCTTTTAATGTTAGAAGGCCATTTATAGCATTATTTGAAAAAATAAACTTAATCACTGGATCAGAAAAAATGCTTAGATTACAATAGTTTACAAGTTTTTCTTGCATAAATTGCTTATATAAGCTTCGATCTGATTGGGTTCTTGGACCTCTCACAGCTGGACCTCTGCTTCTATTTAACAACCTAAATTGTATTCCTGATTTATCTGCGATCTCTCCCATAACGCCATCTAACGCATCTATTTCTCTAACTAAATGACCTTTACCCAAACCACCAATTGCAGGATTGCACGACATTTCACCAATAGTATTTTTATCATGAGTGAATAGTGCAGTGTTTATACCTAGACGAGCTGAAGCAGCAGCTGCCTCACAACCAGCATGACCTCCTCCAATTACAACTACATCAAATGAAAATTCATTTTTCATGATGTGAATTTATATTTGAAAAAAGATTTTACAAGGCTCTTATTTTCCAATGCAAAAATCGTTGAAAATACTGCCTAATACCTCCTCTACATCAACTTTTCCAACAATCATACCTAAATGTCTAGTAGCTAACCTCAAATCTTCAGCAGCTTTATCAAAATCTTTTTTATCATTTTTTTCTAAAAAATTTCTTAAATTATCTGAACACTGAACTAAGTGTTGTCTGTGTCTTTCTCTAGTAATTAAAATATCTTCATTTATAATAAATTTTGTTTTTAATCTGTCTTTGATTTTTGAAATTAATTTATCTAAATTTAGGTTCTCCTTTAATGAAATTAAAACATGCTCCAACTTTGTTACCTCTGTATTTAATTCACCCTGAATAAGATCTGACTTATTTACAACTAAAATTGAATTATCTGTTAATAAATCATTCAAAAAACCCTTTAAATCAATACTTTTTGCATCTACTACCACTAATTTCAAATCAGCATTTTCTGCTCTATCCAACGATAATTTTATGCCTTTTTTTTCTATTTCATCTTTAGAATTTCTAATACCCGCTGTATCTGAAATTATCACTGGGTAACCATCAATATTTAAATGTGTTTCGATTACATCCCTTGTTGTTCCTGCAATTTCAGAAACTATCGCCACTTCTCTATTCGATAAATTATTTAATAAAGAAGATTTCCCGGCATTAGTCGGTCCAACGATAGCAATTTTAAAACCTTCTCGGATTATTTCACCTACTTTTTGATCATCTAAAATTTTATTGATTTTTTTTAAAACTTCGGTTGAGTCTTTTTTAATTTGTTGAATATTCTCATCAGGTAAATCTTCCTCAGGAAAGTCTATTTTTGCCTCAACAAAAGATAAAATCTTTAATAACTTGTCTCTTAAATCATCAAATTTCTCAGCTGACTTTCCTTCCATTATTTTAACAGCTTGTAATCTTTGTATTTCAGTTTCTGCTGCAATTAGATCCGCTATGCTTTCAGCTTTAAGCAAATTAATTTTACCATTTTGAAAAGCTATCTTGGTAAATTCTCCTGGTTCGGCTAATCTAAAATTCTCTATCTTAGACAATTCATTTTGTAATGCTAAAACGATCGCTTTGCCTCCATGAACATGAATTTCAGCCATATCTTCGCCTGTATAGCTCTCAGGCCCAGGAAACCAGATGATTATACCTTCATCAATAAGTTCAGAAGTGTTAACAATATTTATTTTCCGGAGGGAAGCGATCCTAGGCGAGGGAAGGGGTTTTCTGGTAAGCAAAGTTATTGCTTTAGATGCATCTGGCCCAGAAATTCTGATGATAGCAACTCCAGATATCCCTGGTCCCGACGATAAAGCGTAGATTGTCATATATAAATTATAATGACTTAATCTAAATATTAAAATTAAATATTTCTATTTAACTATTTTTTCCAATGCCTCAAAAAAACTCTTACTATAATTTTGATTATCAAATAGTGGACTTTTTAATGCGTTTGCAAAAACAAATTTTCTTAATTTTATATAATCATCATGGTTATTTGATAAATTAACTATTTTTTGCACATAATCAGCTTCATCTCTAGCAATCATTTCATCCATACCTAAATTTTTATTTATAGACTCCCCACATCTTGAATTAAAATTATAACCAGCCATAGTTAGAACTGGTACTCCCATCCATATAGCTTCAAACGATGTAGTTACACCATTGTAAGGGAAGGTGTCTAAAGCGACATCGATTTCATTATAGGCATTAAGATGATCTTTAAATTCTTTTTCCCTACCCATGAATGTGATTGAATCCAAAATATCATTTTTTTTAAATAATTCTTTAAGTCTTTCTAATCCATGTTTTATTTTTGATGTTTTTAAAATAAGTTTAGAGTTATTAATTTTTTTTAAAATATTTGACCAAACAGAAATTACATCTGAATTAATTTTATCGAAATTATTAAAAGAACCAAAAGTAAAAAATTTATTTTTTAGAAAAGGAGGTGGATTTTCAATTCTTTCTAAATCAAAACCACAATGAGAATTCCAAATTTTTGGCAAATATATTACCTTTTCGGCATAAAATTTCTCCTCATTCGAGCGAATTAAATTTGGATCTGAAATTATATAGTCCATATTTTTTAGTCCAGTGGTATTACAATAGCCCATCCATATGATTTGTTTTCTGGCAATCCTAGTTTTTAACATTTCAATACGATTCATTGATGTATAACCCATCAAATCAATCATAATATCTAATTTTAATCCTCTTACTCTATTAACAGCACTGACATTATCTAAATTCCAAATATCAATTGTCTCATCGACTAAATCTTTGAAATTTTTTGTTAAGTGATCTTCTTTTGGATTGTTTAAAATTAAAATAATTTCAAATTTTTTTTTGTCATAGTTTGATAGAATTGTTTTTAAAAAATAAGTAATTGAGTGACCTTCGAAGATATCTGCTGACAAAAAGCCTATTCTAATTTTTGGGCCAGACTCCTCAGAAATTTCTTCTAATTGATCTTGTGGAATTACTTTTAAATTTTGATCTAAAAACTTTCCAAAATTAAAAAAATCAGATTGTTTCCAATCTCTATCAAAACATCTCCAATAGCCATAATTACATAAATCTTTGGAGTCAAATTTTTTTGATTCTATTAGTCTCTTAAAGTGAAGTATTAATTTTTTTGCATCGTTTAACCTCCTATAAACCATTGCCATTGCTAAATTAATTGGCCTATGATTTATACAAAATTTTTCAGTCAATTTATAAAAATTGATTATCTCACTGAAGTCAAATTTGTAATCTTTTTCTAAATCCATTAAGAGAACACTTGAAGTAATAAAATTAGCGAGACAATCTATTGCATGATTTGTATTTTTTTCTTTTAAATAACCTTGTTTAAAATCTCTTAAAGCCATCGACAATGAATCTTTGTTTTTTCTATCATTAGAAATTCTACTTAAACCTAATAAATTACATAAAAATGAAGATCTTTCTTCATCTTCAGTCTGAGATGTAATTTCAAATATTACTTTGGAATATTGTTTTTGCTTAAATAATTCTTGAAGTTCAATTTCTAACTTTTGCAAAGAAACCATTATTTTGTTATTTCTGTAATTAATTTGTAGAAATTATCTGAAAATTTTTTTTGGTTAAAAAGTGGACTTTTAATAGCATTATGAAATATAGATTTTCTTAAATCTATGAATTCACTTTGATTTTTTGTTAAATCAATTGCTTTTTGAACATAATCATTTTCATCTTTAGCAATTAGTTGATCCATACCTAAATTTTTATTTATAGACTCCCCACATCTTGAATTAAAATTATAACCAGCCATAGTTAGAACTGGTACTCCCATCCATATTGCCTCAAAAGATGTAGTAACTCCATTATAAGGAAATGTATCTAGGGCAATATCTACCTCCTTATATAAATTAAGATGATCTATTTTATCTTCAAATCTTTTGTGAAAAATTACTGAGTCTAAAACGCCTTTTTTTCTCATTAATCCCTCAATTCTATCCAACTTTTTTTTGTCGTTAGAACATTTCAAAATTAATCTAGAATTTTTAATTTTTTTTAAAATCTCTGCCCAACAATTTATTACATTTTTATTTATCTTAGCTGGATTATTAAAAGATCCAAAAGTAATGAAATTATTTTTTATTAAAGGAGGAGAAACTTCTTTTCTTTCAAAATCAAATCCACAATGAGTATTCCAAATTTCTGGTAAATATAAAACCTCCTCTGTATAAAGATTTTTTTCATCTTTATAAATCAAATTTGGATCAGAAATTATGTAATCCATATTTTTTAATCCTGTGGTATTACAATAGCCCATCCATATAGCTTGTTTTTTTGCTATTCTATTTTTAAACAATCCTATTCTATTTCTTGACGTATAGCCCATCACATCAATAATAATATCTAAATTTAATTCCCTAATCTTGTTAAAAGCATTTAAATCGTTCAAACCATTTATATCAATATTTTTATGAACTAAATTTTTTATTTCAGATGATATGGCGTCAATATCAATTTGATTTGATATTAAATAAACCTCTATTTCATCTTTATTATAATTTGACAAAATAGTTTTCAAAAAAAATGTAATAGAATGTCCACTCTTTAAATCTGCAGACAAAATTCCCAAATTAATCTTTTTATTTTTTTTATTAGATAATTTACTTATTTTATCTTGTGGGTATTCAATTAAATTTTTGTCTACAAATTTTCCATAATCAAAGAAATCTTTTTGGGACCAGTTTTTGTCAAAACATCTCCAATAACCATAATTACATAAATCATTAGATATAAAATCTCCAGACTCTATTATTTTTTTTAGATGAAATAACATTTCCTCGTGATCACTCAATCTTGAATAAATTGTCGTCATTGCAATATTAATTGCCCTTTTATTTTGGAAATTCTTAGGAGTTTTCTGGTAAAAATCCTTTATTTCATTAAAATCTACATTTGTGTTTTCAAAATCACTTAAAATTGCACTTGCAAGTATAAAATTTATTAATGCATTAAATCCATTTTCACTAGTTTTTTCTTTTAAATAACCCTTTTTAAAATCACTTAACGCTAATTCTATTTGAGATTTATTTTTTTTGTTAGAGGAAATCCTGCTGATACCCAACAATACAAACAATCCTGCGTTTCTTTCTTCCTCTTTTGTTTTGGTGGTGATTTCAAAAATTATCTCGGAATACTTTTTTTTCTTCAGTAGATCTTGTAATTCAAATTCAAGATTTTGAATTGAGACCATTAAGAAGATTTATGCTGGCTTATTCATTGAATTAAAAAATTCAGCATTATTTTTAGTATCTTTTAATTTAGAATTTATAAATTCAATTGCATCCATTGTGCCCATTGGAGCAATAATTCTTCTTAATACATTCATTTTTTGAAGGTCATTTTTGTCAAACAGCAATTCTTCTCTTCTGGTACCTGATTTTGTAATATCGATAGCTGGATAGATTCTTTTATCAGCAATTTTTCTGTCTAAAACAGTTTCACTATTACCAGTCCCTTTAAATTCCTCAAAAATTACTTCATCCATTCTGCTCCCTGTGTCTATTAACGCAGTAGAAATTATTGTAAGTGATCCACCTTCTTCAATGTTTCTAGCAGCACCAAAAAACCTCTTTGGTCTTTGAAGCGCATTAGCATCTACACCACCTGTTAAAACTTTACCTGAGCTAGGTATTACGGCGTTATAAGCTCTTCCTAATCTTGTTATCGAATCTAAAAGTATAACGACATCTTTTTTATGCTCAGTCAATCTTTTAGCTTTTTCTATAACCATCTCGGCAACTGCAACATGGCGCTGAGCAGGCTCATCAAATGTGGAACTAATTACTTCACCTTTAACTGTTCTCTGCATGTCAGTCACTTCCTCAGGTCTCTCATCAATTAATAAAACTATTAGATAACACTCAGGATAATTTTTAGCTATTGAGTTAGCTATACTCTGTAAAATCATAGTTTTACCAGCCTTTGGCGGCGAGATAATAATTGATCTTTGACCTTTACCAATTGGGCTCACTAAGTCGATAAGTCGTGGAGTTAAATCTTGTTTTTTGTCCGGTTTTACTTGTTCAACCTCCATTACGAGCTGTTTATCTGGATACAAAGGAGTTAAATTATCAAAGGCTATTTTGTGTCTAGATTTGTCAGGTTCTTCAAAATTAATTTTGCTTACTTGTAATAACGCAAAATATCTCTCCCCTTCTTTAGGAGCTCTAACTGGCCCCTCCACAGTATCACCTGTTCTTAAACCAAATTTTCTAATCTGACTTGGGCTAACATAAATATCATCTGGACCTGGTAAATAATTTGACTCCATTGCTCTTAAAAATCCAAAGCCGTCTTGAAGCAATTGCAGCACACCAGCGCCAGTAATTTCCTCTTTTTCAGCAACTTTTTTAAGAATAGCAAATAATATTTCTTGTTTTCTTAAAGTACTTGCATTTTCTATACCAAGCTCTTCGGCCTGGGTGATAAGCTGTTCAGATGATTTTAGTTTTAATTCTTGAATGTTCATGAGTAAATTATTAAGGACTTAATAATTAGACTAATATATATGCTTATTTAAATTATTCAACCCTAGATAGGCTTAAATATTACCACAAATATAATCAAAATTAGCAATAATGTGGGTATTTCATTAATATATCGATAATATTTATGGGAATGTTTATTTGTATCTAATTTAAATTGTCCTAAAATTCTTCCTAGATAAAAATGATACAGAGTTAAAATAATCACAAAAATTAATTTTAATATCATCCACTTTTGTCCTAATTGCTCAAAACCTATTTCATGTATTAATACTAACCCGAATATCCAAGATAATGTCATTGCGGGTGTCATAATGTAAAAAAAAAGTTTTTTTTCCATAACTTTAAATACTTCTGAAACAAGTGGTTTGTCATTATTTTGTGAATGGTAAACAAAAATTCTAGGAAGATACAAAAGACCAGCCATCCAAGAGATTGCTGCTATTAAATGAAGAGATTTGAAAAGCAAATAAGTATTCATCGATTATATGTTTTGTTGAATTAATGATTTTAATAAATTTATGTGATCATTATTATCATTTAAACATGGTACCATATCGAAATTTTTACCACCAGATTCTAAAAAACTTTCTTTACCTTGAATAAGAATTTCTTCTAATGTCTCAACACAATCAGAGGAAAAACCAGGACATATTGCAAGAACATTCCTCTTTCCCTCTTTGGGCAATTTCTCTAGTGCTTTATCTGTATAAGGCTCAAGCCATTTTTGAGGACCAAATCTAGATTGAAATGTTGTTTTAATTTCTATCGAATTAAATTTCTCTGAAATCAATCTTGTCGTTTTTTGACAATAACAGTGATATGGGTCTCCTTTATCAAAATATTTTTGGGGTATACCATGATAAGATGCCAATATTAAATCTGGCTTCCAATTTATTTCTTTTATTTTCTTATTTAGTGAATTTACCAAAGCATTTATATACAAAGGATGTGACTCATAATGTGGTATTATTTTAATTGATGGTTGCCATCTCATTTTCATTAACGTTCTATAAACTTCATCACAAACAGTTGCTGTTGTTGCTGCAGCATATTGAGGATATAAAGGAAGTATAATCAAGTTCTCACAACCTTTTTCATGGAGTTTTTTTATTTTACTTTTTATACTCGGATTTCCATACCTCATGGCATAATCAATGATCAAGTTTTGTTCTGAAAAGGAATTTGATAATTTCTTGGCTTGTTCTTGTGTATAATATAGAAGAGGAGAAATGTTTCTATCTTTCATCCAAATTTCTTTATAAGCTTTAGCGGTTTTAGATGGTCTTAAATTTAATATAAAAACATTCAATATAATTTGCCAAACAAAAGGATTAACTTCTATTACTCTTTTATCAGACAAAAATTCTTTCAAATATTTTCTAATATCAAACCAACTTGTGGAGTCTGGTGTCCCCAAATTTATTATCAGAGCTCCTGTTTTGCCAAAATTAATAGGTGGGTGATTAAATTCTTTTTCCATCAATAGTTTTTTATAATTTTAACTAAATAATCCATCATACTTGGATCTGTTTCGGGTAATATTCCATGACCTAAATTAAATATATATGGATGATCTTTAAAAATATCCAGATATTTGATTGCTTCTTTTTTAAGGTTGTCTTTATCAGTGAGTAAAATTTTTGGATCCATACCACCTTGCACAGGAATTTTTATCTCTTTTTCAATTTTTATTGGATCAACTTCATAATCTATACAAATTGCATCTGGTTTTACAATTTCACAATATTTTTTATAATTTTTTATACCACGTGGAAAACAAATCACTGGAACATTTAAAGATTTGGTAAATTCAACTAAAGAACAAGTTGGATTATAGATGTAAAAATCATAATCCTTGTCTTTTAATAGTCCTGCCCAACTATCAAAAATTTGTATAATATCTGCACCATTATCAATTTGATTTTTAATATGAATTTTTAAAAATTTATCTATTATTTTTAAAGTTTTTTCAATCATAGAAAAATCTTTAAAGAAATTTTCTTTGAGCTTTATTTTTGGAGATTGTTTATTTAAAATATAAACAAGTAATGTCCAAGGAGCTCCAACAAAACCTATAGTAGACTTATTTTCTGTTAAATTATTATTTCTTACCAAATTTATAGCTTTATAAACAGGATCAACTCTTTTGATAAAATCACTTTCAGTAACTTCAAATGTTTGATCAAGATTTAAATCACCAAGAATGGGTCCAATATTTTTTTTAAATTCTACTTTTTGCTTCAAACCGTAAGGTAAGATTAATATATCGGAAAAGATTATGGCTGCATCTAAGTCAAATCTTTTAAGAGGTTGTAAAGTTATTTCAGCTGATAAACTAGAATTTAAACATAGTTTAATAAAATCAGTATTTTTTTTTCTAATTTCTCTAAA
>QCDD01000010.1 GCA_003281045.1 Pelagibacteraceae bacterium AG-349-L23
CATGGAATAATTTCAGCATCTTTAAAAATTGATAATGCTGCAAGATGTGAATAAGCTCCAAATGTACCTTGAAAATAAATTTTATTCATTAAGATTTGTTTTCCATGATTTTTTTAATAGCATCTAAATCCTCTTTTGTGTCTACACCTATAGGGGCAAACTTCGCAAAAGCAACATTAATTTTAATATTATTATCTAGCGCTCTAAGTTGCTCAAGTTTATTTTTGATCTCACTAGCAGATTGATTTAAAGAAACAAATTTCTCAAGAGTATCTTTATTATATGAGTAAATACCTAGATGATGATAAATGTTTTCTTTTTCTTCACTAATCTCTCTCATAAAATTTAATGCCTCCGGAAAATTTGTTTGATTTAAATTTTCTTTGGTCAAAACCTTAACGACATTTGGATTTTCCAATAGAGCTTTGTCCTGAATTTTGGAAGCTAAAGTTCCTAAGTTTGAAGAACTTTCAATCATCTTTTTATTCAAGTTTCTAATATCATCTATATTCATTAAAGGTTCATCACCTTGAAGATTCATTATTAAATCAATATCCGCGGAATTAATTTTTTGAAACACCTCGTAAATCCTATCTGTCCCTGTTTTATGTTCATTTTTTGTTAAAATTGCTTGTCCACCATTTTGTTTAACATCGTCGACTATCTCTTGGTCCTCTGCTGCAACTATTACCTCTCCAATATTTGCTTCCTCTGCTTTTTTAAAAACATGCGAAATGATTGACAATCCTTTAATTTTCATCAAGGGCTTACCTGGCAATCTCTCGGCAGACAATCTAGAGGGAATTATTACCAAAGTTTTCATTATTTTTTTTAACTATGAGCACAATATAAACAGAGGCAAAATTGTACATCAAAATATATGAGCAATTTTAAATTTATAGTGTTATATGTTCAAAATATTTAAATAAATGGATTCATTTGAACTAAACAAGATAATCGCTGCTGTTTTATTGGTTGCTCTAATCATTATTGGCATTGGAAAACTTTCCGATGCTATTTTTTACGTAGAAAAACCTAAAACTCCAGGTTATGTCGTAGAGGTGGAACAAGCAGTAACGGCTAGCACAGAAACTAAATCAGACACAGTAACAGAAAAAGTTGATATTGCAGCCTTGATGGCGATGGCAGATCTTGCTCATGGAGAAAAAGTTTTTAAAAAATGTGCCGCATGTCACTCGATTGTCAAAGGTGGGAAAAATAATATTGGTCCTGCACTTTACAATGTAGTGAACAGGCAAGTTGGTGTTGTCTCCGATTATAAATATTCTAAAGCACTTACCGAATATGGAAAGAATTGGACCTTTGAGGAATTAAATGGTTACCTAATTAGACCAGCAAAATGGATTAAGGGAACTAAAATGGCTTTCGCTGGATTGAAAAAAGAGAAAGATAGAGCCTCAGTTATTTTATACCTGAACCAAAATTCTGATAGCCCACTTCCCTTACCTTAATTTTCCAAGACAATAAAGTAGTATCGATTTTTGTACGTGAACTCTATTTAAAGCCTGTAGCCAAACTTTTGATTGTTTGCTTTTAAAAACATTTTCATCAACTTCGCTTCCTCTTGGAAGACAGTGCAAAAATATAGCTCTTGGACATTTTTTGAGAAGATTTCTATTAATCTTAAAATTTTTGAAATCCTTTAATTTTTTTTTTTTATTAACTTTATCGTTCATTGATATTACTTTATCAGAAAAAATTACATCGGCTCCAAGAACTGCTTTTTTTGGATCATTATAAATCGTAATTTTATTTTTATTTTTTTTGATATAATTCATTATGTTCTTATTAGGTTGATATTTTTTTGGACAACCAACTTTTAATTTAAAAGAAAATTTAATTGAGGCAGCAATCAAAGAATTCAGAACATTATTTGAATCTCCAATCCAAGTAATATTTAATTTAGATATTGGTTTTTTTTTAATTTCCTCGACAGTAAATACATCTGACAAGATTTGTGTTGGATGAGAAGATGGGCTTAATCCATTAATAATTGGAATTGTTAAATGTTTTTTAAATTCCTCCAACTTTTCATCATTATCAGTTCTTAACATGAAAGCATCACCAAAACTTGATAATATTTTAGCGGTATCTTCAATACTTTCACCTCCTTTGGATAAATGCAGTTCATCTGGTCTAAGTGTTAAAGTTCGACCAGAAAGTTGGGAGATAGCTAAGAAAAAGGACAAGCGAGTTCTTAAACTCGATTTTTCAAACATTTGTATCAATAGTTTTCCTTTTAAAGGCGTACCTTTATCATGATCAAGATTGTTAAGTTTCTTTCTTGCTTTTTTTCTTTTTTTTGCATCGATCAAAATTCTTCTAAGATCTTTCGCTGGAATATCTTTTAAATTAATAAAGTGTTTCATTTTATTTTAGTTCAGCACAAACTTTGTCGATAATCTTGAGAGCTTGATCTAACTCATTTTTTTTGACATTTAACGGAGGTAAAACTCGTATAACATTTTCCGCTGCTCTAATGGTTAGTAACTTTTTATCCATAAGTTTTTGAATAAATTTTGATTGATCTTTGTAAAGCTGAATTCCTATTAAATAACCTCTCCCTCTAATATCTTTAATTACTTTGGGATACTTTTCTTGAATAATGTTTAAATTTGAAAAAAAGTATTTAGATAATTTGTTAATGTTATTTAAAAATTTCTTACCTGAAACTATATCCATTACAGTATTTCCAACTGCCATTGCTAAAGGATTTCCCCCAAAAGTAGAGCCATGAGTTCCTGGAGTCATTCCCTCAGCAACTTTTCTATTCATTAAAACTGCTCCGATTGGAAACCCACCCCCAATACCTTTTGCAATTGGTACTATATCTGGAATACATTTTGATTTTTCAAATGCAAAAAAACTACCTGATCTTGAAATACCACATTGTACTTCATCTAAAATAAGTAATATTTTCTTCTTATTACATAATTTTCTCAATTCTTTTAAACACCAGTCTGGAACAACTTTAATACCACCCTCGCCCATTATAGGTTCTATCATAATTGCAGCTGTATTTTTGGTAATCTTTTTTTTTAAAGATTTGTGATCTCCGAAAATGAAATGATCAAAACCACCTACATGTCCAAATCCCTCTGTCATTTTCTTAGATCCGCTTGCAAAAATTGTAGCTAAAGTTCTTCCATGAAACGAGTTTTTTACACACAAAATTCTTGTCTTATTTGGTTTGCCTATTGAATAAAAATACCGTCTCGCAACTTTAATAGCAGCCTCAGTAGCCTCTGCGCCACTATTTTGAAAAATTACATAATCTGCAAAGGTTTTTTGACATAATTTTTTTGCTAATCTCTCTCCCTCGGGAATTTGAAAAGCATTGGAAACATGCCAAAGCTTTTTTGATTGTTTATTTATAGTCTCAATTAATTTTGGATTAGCATGACCCAAACAATTAACTGCTATGCCTTGTACAAAATCTAAATATTTAGCTCCAGATTCAGTATAAAGATAAGATCCTTTGCCTCTAACAAATGAAATTTTTTTTCTATTATAATTCTTTACCAAATAGCTCATAAATTTTTAATATTTTAAATCTTTGTATAAATAATAATATTATATACAAGTCAGGATTGAATATTTCTATTTTACTTAACGAGAAATTTTTGTTGATAACTCAGATTAATTGCTTGTTTAAATAAAATTTATATCAGTATATTGTGTATAAATAATATATAAACACTAAATATAGATCTATAATGAGTTGGACAGACGAAAAAGTGGCAAAGCTTAAAGAGTTATGGGGTAAAGGCAATACTGCAAGTCAAATTGCAGAGATAATAGGTGGTATTAGTCGAAATGCAGTTATAGGCAAAGCTCACCGACTAAATCTTTCAGCAAAAATAAAAACTAGGTCAGCAACCTCTAATGAAAACTTTGAAAGTTCAATTGATAATAAAAATTTAAAATTAAAAAGAGGACGAAAAAGTAAATTTAAATCCCTAATAATTGAAAAAGATTTTGAGCCTGAAAATCCTAAAACGCTCGAAGAATTGGATGAAAACTCTTGCAAGTGGCCAATTGGTCATCCAAATGAAAAGGATTTTTATTTTTGCGGAAGGACATCGTTGAAAGATTTTTCTTATTGCAAACTTCATTTGCTTTATGCTTACCAACCTAAAGGTAAAAAAGATGATGTCACTAACAAAGATGAGGTGCCAGAATTTATAGAAAAAAAAATCAAGTCAGCTTAAAAAGCTCAATAAAGTTGAACTAAGAAACATTTTTTTTTGAGAATTGTCCACCCTGTCTCCACATATAACAATACTTTTCCACTTCTTTTTCAAATAAACATTTAGCTGGAAAGCCAATGTCTGAGTTTGTTTTATACTTACCTGATAAAATATTGTCATATTTTAGAAGTTTGAGCTGATCTTCTGTAAGTAATGGTTTAGGAAATAATTGAAAAAATTTTGCCGATAATTTTCCAAAAAACATAGGGACGGGTAATAAAATTCTACGTTTATCTATTAGATTAAGTAATTTTTGGATGATTTCTTTGAGTGTGAGTGTTTCAACTCCAACACACTCTATTATCTGTGAATAGATATTTTTAGAGATGATGTTGAAAATAATATCGACTAAATCAGAGGAATGAATGGGCATGAATTTTGTTTTTCCATTATAATAAAGTGGAAATACTGGAAGCCTATTTAATAAAGTCATAAAGTTAGTGGTAAAATTATCGTCAACAGAATAAACAACTGATGGCCTTAAAATTGTCGATAAAGGAAAATTTTTTAAAATTTCTTTTTCACCATCTAGCTTACTTTTAGCATATTTAGATTCTGTTGCCTCGCTAACACCTAATGCTGATAAGTGAATAAAATGTTTCAATTTATTTTGCTTACAAAGTTTTGCTAAAATAGACGGGAATAGTGTGTGAATATTTTTAAAAGAGCTTCGTTTTTTTTCATACAAAATACCAATTAAATTTATACAAATATCCGCCTTTTCAAATAGACTTTTGATTTTAGCTTCGTCAAAAATATTTGCTTCTACAATATCAATATAACCTGCATTTCCTTGGGTTTTTATAATATGACCCTTCTGATGTATATTTCTTGTAACAACAATGACCCTATAGTCATTTTGTGTTAACTTTCTAATAAGATGACGACCAATTTGACCACTTCCACCAAAAATTAGACAATTTTTTCCTTTCATATATATAAGACTAAAAAATGAGTATTGATATCAAACTTCACAAAAATGATTTACCAGATGATTTAGATTTAGGCAATGTAATAGCTGTCGATGGAGAGTTTATGGGTCTAAATGTCAGACGTGATCCTTTATGTTTAATTCAAATTTCATCAGGTAATTCTGATGCACATATTGTTCAACTTGATAGATCAAATTATCAAGCGCCTAATTTAATAAAGATATTAGGAGATCAAAAAGTGACAAAAATTTTCCATTATGGTAGGGCTGACATGGCACATATAAAATATTATCTAAAAACAGAAACAAATAATATTCTTGATACTAAAATTGCCAGTCGTTTAGCTAGAAGTTATGCTGATAACCATTCTCTTAAAACATTGATTAAAGAGTTTATTAATGTTGATATCAGTAAACAATTTCAAAATTCTGATTTTGGAGGGGAATTAACACCTGCACAAATGAAATATTGTGCTAATGATGTAATTTACCTTCACAGAATTCATAAAGAGTTAAACAAAATATTGGAAAGAGAAAAAAGAATTGATTTATATAAAGATTGTCTTAAATTTTTAAAAACTAGAGTAGAGCTTGATTTGGCTTTATTTAAGGATGATATATGGTCTCACTAAATAAAAAAAAAAAATTTATTAAAGTTGCTAAAGAAGTTATTGATCTTGAAATTAAAGCATTAATAAAACTAAAAAAAAGTATCAATGACTCATTTAATTTAGCGGTACAACAAATTATAAAATGTCAATCGAAAGTAATTCTATGTGGTGTTGGAAAGAGTGGATTAATTGCCAATAAAATTGCATCTACTTTATCGTCAGTTGGTACTCCATCATTTTTTTTATCAGCAAGCGACTCTTCTCATGGAGATTTAGGAAGTATTTCAAAAAAAGATATTTTAATAATAGTTAGTAACTCAGGCGAAACAAATGAATTAAAAAACATTATTCAATTTGCAAACAGAAATAAAATTTTGCTCATTGGTATAGTTTCACAAAAAAATTCAGTTCTTTATAGATCAGCAGATATAAAATTATTCATACCTAAAGCAGTCGAGGCAGGAAGTATTATACCAACCTCAAGTACGACTGCCCAATTAGCGTTGGGCGATGCTTTAGCGATTGCGACAATGAAAAAAAGGAAATTTAATAAAAGAGACTTTAAACAAATTCATCCTGCTGGAAGTTTAGGTTCTCAATTAAAAACTGTTGAAGATCTAATGCTTAAAGATACAGCGATACCTTTTGTTAATGAAAATTTAAAAATGAAAAATGCATTAAGAATTTTAAGCTCAAAAAAATTAGGATTTTTACTTGTTAGAGATAAAAAAAAATATACTAAAGGTATTATTACTGATGGTGAATTAAGAAGGTTTAGTCAAAAAAACCAAAATTTTTATAACACTCCAGTTAAAGAGATAATGACTAAAAACCCAATAGGAATTGATAAAAATGAGTTGGCAGCTAAGGCGCTATCCCTAATGAACCATAAAAAAATTACCTCCTTATGTGTTTATAACAAAAAAGATAAATTTAAAACAATAGGAGTGTTACACATTCACAACATATTACAATCTAACATTTCCTAATGAATAGAAAAAATATTTTTTGGATTACTTCTATAATCCTTTTTTTTTCTTTTTTTATTTTTTTATTTTTCAAATCAAATCCAGAGAAGGAACTTATTGAGAGAAAAAAACAATTAGAATCAACTAAAAAAGAAAATATTGAGGTGATAGAGGAAAGAATGGAAAGCACAAACGTAATTGAAGATGTCAGTTATTCTGCAAAAGATGCAAAAGGAAATGAGTACTTTTTAAAAGCAAGTGAAGGTACAATAGACCAAAACGAGAGTAATTATATTTTTTTAAAATCTGTTAAAGCAAATATAAGTCTTAAAAAATATAAAATAATAGAAATCTCATCTAGCTTTGGTAAATATAATATTAATAATTATGATACTATTTTCTCTAAAAATGTAATAATTACATACTTAGATAATAAAATTACAGGTGATTATCTTGACTTTTCATGGGATAAAAATTTAATGATAATATCTAAAAATGTAATTTTAGAAAATGACAAAAGTTCCCTTAAAGCAGATGTTATTGAGGTGAACATTAAGTCAAGAGACATTAAAATATTTATGTACGAGGAAAATAAAAAAGTTAATATAAAATTGTTGAATTAATATGGCTTTGATTAAAAAATTTCGAATTAAATCATATAAAAAAACTAATTCAATAATTGAGTTTGAAAATGTTACTCTATCTTATGGAAATAGAATAATTTTAGATAATATAAGTTTTAGAATTAATGAAGGTCAAATTTTTGGTATGCTTGGTCCTAATGGTGTAGGTAAATCAACAATTTTTAATTTAATTACTGGGCTTATTAGCCCAAAATTTGGAAAAATAAAAATTAATGGCGAAGATGTATCTCAGTACCCAATCTATTTAAGGACTAAAAAATTTAAAGTTGGTTACGTTCCACAATATGGAGGATTTTTTAATGATTTAACTCTTCATGATAACTTAAAAGCAATCAGTGAAATTGTTATTGAAGATAAAAATTTAAGACAAGAAAGAATTAACTATTTACTATCGAAATTTGAGCTTGAAAATATTAAAAATATTAAAGCAAAGTTTTTATCCGGAGGGCAAAAAAAAAAATTAGTAATTTCTCTTTCACTTTTGAGCGAACCAAAGGTACTTTTGTTGGATGAATGTTTTGCAGCTTTAGATGTATTAACAATAAAAATGTTGCAAGAAATAATTGTAAATTTGCAACAAGAAAATCAAATTACGATTTGTATCTGTGACCATCAAGCAAGAGATTTATTAGCATGTGTTGATGTTGCAATGATCTTAAGTAATTGTAAAGTCATAGCACAAGACACACCATCAAATTTAGTAAAAGATATAAACGCTAAAAACGCATATTTTGGTAATAGTTTTAAATTTAATTAATACTTAATGCCAAATAAGATTATTATTAAAAAAAAAATACTAAATTTTAATAAAAAAATTTCAATCCCAGGTGATAAAAGTTTAAGTATTAGGTGGGTACTTATTTCATCTCTTGCTAGTGGTATTTCAAAAGCCAAAAATTTATTAATCTCTGAAGATGTAGAGGCATCAATTAAAGCAGTAAGAAAACTTGGTGTTAAAGTCCTAATTAAAGGGGGTGTTTGTACGATACATGGTGTAGGCATGAAAGGTTATAAATACAAAAAAAACCTAATCATTAATGCACAAAATTCTGGCACTCTTGGAAGATTAATATCAGGAATCTTAATCGACACCCCTTTCCCAATAAAAATTATTGGTGATAAAAGTTTATCAAAAAGAGATTTTCAAAGAGTAGCAAGGCCTTTAAGTAAATTTGGAGCCTCCTTTCGACTCACTAATAAATGTAATTTACCTCTTACAGTTAAAGGATCAGAAAAATTAAAACCAATTAGATTTTTCGAAAACAAAGGTTCAGCACAGTGTAAAAGTAGTATTATTTTTGGAGGTATGAAAACAAATGGAAAAACTATTATTAAAGCTAAGAAATCAAGAGATCATACGGAACTTTTATTTAAACATTTAAAATTACCAATCAAAATAAAGAAAAAAAAGAATTTAGATATAATTGAAATTAGTAAAGTAAATAAAATTAAACCACTAAATTATAAGATTCCATCTGACATAAGTTCAGCTGCTTTTTTTATAGCATTAACAGTGCTTTCTGGTGAATCTAAAATAATCATAAAAAATATCAATGTAAATCCCACAAGAATTGGGATAATCAAAATTTTAAAAAAAATGGGGGTCAAAATTTCGTTCTTAAATAAAAAAATCTATAAAGGAGAACCGATAGCAGATATTTTAGTTTCAAGTCCCCAAATTATTAAATCTCTAAATTGTCCATCAGAATTTAATAGCGGAGCTATAGATGAGTTTTTAGTAATATTTTTAATTGCTGCTAAAGCAAAAGGTGTTTCACATTTTAAAAAATTAGAGGAACTAAACAAAAAAGAGAGTCCTAGATTAATATGGGGCTCAAAATTATTGAAGATGATGGGCATAAAAGCTATTGTAACCAAAGACTCCATTAAAATCTTTGGTAATCCTCAATTAAAAATAAAAAAGAAAATTGTAATTAGCAAATATTTAAAAGATCATAGAGTTTTTATGACAAGTGTAATAGCTGCCTTATCTTTTGGAGGTGAATGGCATGTACATGATAAAGACTCTATTAAAACTTCATTCCCATCATTTCTAAAAATTATAAATACATTTAAAAATGAAAAAAAAAATTAAATTTATTAAGATTGCAATTGATTCACCTGCAGCAGCTGGAGCAGGTACCATCGCTAAATCTATATCAAAACACTATAATCTTTTATATTTGGATACAGGAAAAATTTATCGAATGCTAGCATATATAAAAATTTATCAAAAAAGAAATTTCAATAAGAGTTTTTTAAAATGGAAAATTAGAAATCTAAATTTGAAAAATCTACAACATAAAAATTTATTATCTGATGATGTAAGTGTAGAGGCTTCCTCGATTGCTAAAGACAAAAATATAAGAAAATTGGTTAATTCTTTTCAAATAAATTGTGCTTACAATCCACCAAAGAAATTTAATGGTTCTTGCTTAGATGGGAGAGACATCACTTATAAAATTATTCCCGATGCGGATTTTAAATTTTTCATCACGGCAAATTTAAAAATCAGAGCTAAAAGAAGATTTCAGGAACTAAAAAAACTTAAAAAAAAAGTTACATATTTAAAGGTTTTAAAAAGTATTAAAAAACGTGACAAAAGTGACTATAATAGGCGCATATCCCCCTTAAAGAAAACTAAAGATTCTATATTGATAAATACCTCAAATTTATCTAAAAGAGCGTGTTTTTTAAAAATAAAAAAAATTATAGACAGAGAAATAAATAGTTAATGGAAATTTATAAAGATCTATCAAGCCCTAACTCAAAAGAATTTGAGAAATTATTAAACTCAAAATTTTCTAAAACGCAAATAGAAGAGGGAAAGATTATTGATGGAAAAGTAAACAAAATTACAGACAAATTTGTTTTTTTATTTGTTGAAGGTCTAAAAAGTGAGCCCGTGTTAGATATTAATGAACTTAAAAGTATGGGTTTAAACGATAAAATAAAGATAGGCGAAACAATCTCGGTGCTTCTAGAAAAAATTGAGGACAAAAATGGTGAAGTTTTAGTTTCAGCTAATAAAGCAAAAAAAATAAAAGGTTGGGATAAACTAGTAGAAGCTTACGAAAAAAATGAACCAATACTGGGTAAGATCACTTCGAAATGTAAAGGTGGATGCATAGTAGAACACATAGATACAGGATCTCTAATGTTTTTGCCTGGCTCCCAAATTAGCGATAAACCACTTAAAGATATTAGTCATTTGATGAATGAGCCACAAAAATTTGCTTTAATTAAATTAGACAAGGTAAGGGGCAATGCTTGTGTATCAAGAAGAGAAATTATTTCTTCTTTCAAAAAAGAGGACAAAGCAAAAATCATTGAAAAATATAAAGTTGGAGACATCATAAAAGGTGCAGAGGTTAAGGGATAT
Organism: Pelagibacteraceae bacterium AG-349-L23; assembly: GCA_003281045.1. Classification (GTDB taxonomy): domain Bacteria; phylum Pseudomonadota; class Alphaproteobacteria; order Pelagibacterales; family Pelagibacteraceae; genus Pelagibacter. Next base: position 10,808 of record QCDD01000010.1, read on the forward strand.
AGTTCTTTTGGATGTTTTTTTAACGTCAATGGGGAATTAGACGTCTTGGTCCATTTACAAGAGATCTCCTACTCGAGAGTTAATCATCCTGATGAGGTTTTTAATATCGGAGAAAAGCATGATCTAAAAGTTATATCGGTTGATAAAGAAAAATTGCAAGTTGGTTGTAGTGTAAAACAATTATCGCCAGATCCATTCGAACACATAGAAAATTATGAGTTAAATAAAGTCTACAAAGTAAAAGTTGTTAAGATTATGGATTTTGGTGCTTTTTGTGAATTAGAGCCTGGACTTACTACATTGCTTCACTCAAGTGAGTTAAGTTGGAGTAAAAAAAATGCATCTGCAAAAAAAATGTTTAAGGTTAATGACACAATAAATTGTGTAATAACTGAGATTGATATAGAAAAAAGAAGAGTGGCTATATCCCACAGACTAACTCTAGAAAATCCTTTTGAAATTTTTGAGAAAAAATTTCCAGTTGGAACTATTGTTGAGGGTGAGGTTGTAAATAAAAACGAATATTCATTATTTGTTAAAGTTGAAAATTTAGATATTGATGCATTCTTGCATTGTAATGATTTAACGTATTCAAATAATGGTGAGCAAGAACTAGATAATTACAAAAAAGGTGATAAATTAAAAGTCAAAGTTTTAGAGGTCAAAGTTTCTGATCAGAAGGTAAGAGTCGGACTTAGACAAACACAAAAAGATCCATTTGATTGGTTTAAAGATAAAAAAATCAAACAAACAATCACGGTTAAAATTATTTCTACAGATCCTAAAGGTCTAATTGTTAAACCAGAGGGGTGCGAAATGGATTTTCTAATAAAGAAAGCTAATATTGCAATTAATGTAGCTGACACCAGAACATCAAGATTTACAGGTGGAGAGAGAATAGACTGCGCAATCGCAGACTTAGACATTGAAAAAAGAAAAGTGACTTTAAGTATTAAGCTTTTAGAGGAAATAGAAAAAAAAGAAGCTTTGGAAAAATATGGAGCAGAAGGTTCAGGAAAAAATTTACCATTCTCATCTTTGTCAGAAGATCTAAAAAAGAAAGATAAAAAATAAAATTAAATTGGCTATCGTAAAATCAGAGCTCATAAAAGAACTAAAAAAGTCTTACCCAAATTTTTTAACTCGTGATCTCAATAAAATAATAGAAATAATACTTAAAGAGATTAAAGAAACACTTCAAAGAGGTGAGGGAGTTGAACTCAGAAATTTTGGAACTTTTCGAGCTAATGTGCAAAAAGCTTCAATTAGAAGAAACCCTAAAACTGGGGAAAAAGTAAGTGTTCCAAAAAAAAGAACAATAAAATGGAAAATGTCGAAATACCTATTTAAAAAGTTAAATGATGAGAAAGAATAAAATTTTTGTAGCTTGTGATAGCACCAATATTTTAAAAGTTAAAAAAATCATTAGTAAAACTCAAAATTCAAAAATAAAAGTAGGTTATAAGTTTGGACTTGAATTTCTTAACTCAAAAAGTGGTAGAACTTTTCTATCTAAATTAAGGAATAAAATAATATTTGCAGATCTAAAACTTCACGATATTCCAAATACTTGTGCATCAACAGTTAAAGCAATGAAGGATTTAAAAATTGATTATTTAACTATACATATAAGCTCTGGCTTAGAAGCCTTGAAAGCAACCAAGAAAGTTTCGGGAAAAATAAAATTAATTGGAGTGACAATTCTTACATCACTAGAAAATAAAGCATTAAAAGATATTGGATATAACAATGATGTAAAAAAATTAGTTCTTCATCAGGCGAAGTTAGCACATAAAGCAAAATTAGATGCTATCGTATGTAGCGCTCAAGAAGTTAAAGAGGTTAAAAAAGTATTTAAAAAAGAAATTATAACTCCAGGTATAAGATTTAATTCTAAATCAAATGATCAAAAAAGAGTTGTGACCCCTAAACAAGCTTATAAAAATGGTAGCGACTGGCTTGTAATGGGAAGGCCTATAACTAAAGGGAATATCAAAAAAAATATTCAAAATCTAATCGATCACTTAAGCCAATGATCAAAGGTTTAAAAATTTGTGGGGTCTCAGATCCTGAAACTTTAAACTATATTTTAAATCACAACAATAAACCAACAATGATAGGTTTCATTACTAACTATGAGAAAAGTAAAAGGTTTGTGAAACTTGAAAAATTAAAAGATTTAATAAATATAGATAAAAAACAGGTTAAATTTGTTTCTGTGCTTGTAAACCCTGATGATGAAATACTGGAAAAAATAAAAGATTTAAATTTTGATTACTATCAGCTTTACGATGTAAACCCTGCTAGAACAAAAGAAATAAAATCTAAATTTAAAAAAAAAATAATTACTGCTATTAATGTTTCAAGTAAAGATGATGTAATTAAATATAAGGGTTATACGGAAATTTCAGATATAATTTTATTTGACTCAAAAGGTTACCATAAATCTGAAAGTTTTGATCATAGTTTACTAGATGATGTCCCCAGTGAATTAAATAAAATGATTGCAGGTAATATCCAAATAGATGATATACCTAACTTTAAAAATAAAGACTTTATAATTGATCTCAGTGGAGCACTAGAAGACCAAAATGGAAAAAAAGATATTAATAAAATTGATAAATTGTTAAATTTATTTAAAAAAATATGAAACTTAAAAAAAGAGTTCCAGTTATTGATCAAGGAAATTCACTTGGATTTTGGGGTGGTAAATTTGGTGGAAACTTCGTTCCTGAAACTTTAAAAAAGCCAATAGAAGATTTAGAAATTTTATTTAATAAATTAAAAAAAGATAGAAAATTTATTAATGAGAGAGATAAATACTTTAAAGATTGGGTTGGGTCTCCCACAAGATTTATAAAACTAGAAAATCTTACAAATCATATTAATGGTGCTCAAATTTGGTCGAAAGTTGTATCAGATGCTAATGGAGGAGCTCATAAAATCTATAACGCTACTGTTCACTGTTTGCTTGCAAAACGATCTGGTAAAAAAATAATATGTGGAGATACCGGTGCTGGGTATGCTGGGAAAATGTTAAGTATGGCTGCCAAAAAATTTGGTTTAAAATGTAAAATATTCATGGGTGCAAAGGATATTGCTAGACAACAACCAAATGTTAAAGCAATGAAAAAAAATGGAGCTGAGGTCATACCCGTCTATTCAGGGAGTCAAACACTTGTAGATGCTGTCTCAGAGTGTATGAGATTCTGGGTTGCTAATTGTGATACAACAGCAATGTGCGTTGGAAGTACAGTTGGGCCAGCAGTTTTTGTTCGTATATGTGGATGGAGCACTAGCCAAATTTCAAGAGAGTTAAAAGCACAACTAATTGATGAGTTTGGATCAATTCCAAAAAAACTTAAATTATACAATTGTGTAGGAGGCGGAAGTTCAAGTTTTGGTTTTTGGAACGAATTTATGGATTATGATAAAAGACAAGTTGAGTTTATCGGGGTAGAGGCTGGTGGACCTAAAAAAAGCAAAAAACATGCAGCGCCTTTAACCTATGGCTCAAAAATTGGTATACTTCATGGTGCAGCACAATATGTTAATCAAAACTCTGATGGACAGATAGAAGAGACAGAATCGATTTCAGCAGGACTTGATTATCCAGGAATATCTCCACTTCATTGTTTTTTAAAAGATACCAAGAGAGCAAGGTATACTGCAGCTAGTGATGAAGAAGCCCTTAGTGCCTATAAGCTTGTTACTAAATTTGAAAAATTAAGACCCTCCTTAGAACCAAGCCATGCTTTTTTTGTTGCACTTAAAGAAGCAAAAAAACTTAGTAAAGATACAGTGGTAGTAATTAATAGTTGTGGTGATGCTTACAAAGATCGTGGAATTTTAGAGAAAAGATTAGGCAAAAAATATGTTAAATCCAATTAGTGTTGCATTTAAAAAAGCAAAAGCAGAAAATAGACCAGCTTTATTAACCTACACTGTTGCTGGTGATAGTTCAAAAAAACAATCTTTAAATATATTAAAATCTATATCTAAAAATGCAGATATTTTAGAAGTAGGTGTGCCTCACAATACTCCTGTTGCAGATGGTAGCCAAATTCAAACTAGCGCGTATAGAGCAATTAAAAAAGGTATTAAATTAAATGACATATTTAAAATTGTCAGAGATTTTAAAAAATTCGACAAGAGCAAGCCTATTATATTGATGGGTTACTATAATATGATCTTTCAATATGGAGATAACAATTTTTTAAACAAATGTAAAACCTCAGGAGTAAATGGATTAATAGTTGTAGATTTACCTTGGCCGGAAAATAAAGATTTTGCAAAAAAATGTAAAAAAAAATCAATTTATTTTATTCAACTTTTATCACCTACAACAACAAGTAAAAGACTTAAAAAAATTATAAAAAACTCACACCCAATGAATTATTTCATATCAATGTTAAGTACTACAGGTGGCAAATTGAAAGTGTCATCTAAAGAGATACTTAAAAACTACAATATGATTAAAAAGATTAATCCTAAAAAAGAGATTGTGATTGGTTTTGGAATTACAGATAAAACAATTGGAAAGCTTAAATCTGCTGATGGATTAGTAGTGGGAAGTGCTATTTGTAAAGAAATTACGAGAAGTTTAAATAGTAGACAAAATCCTGTCACAAATGTAAGTAGGTTAGTAAGAAAATTAAAAAATAAAATAAAATGAATTGGATCACTAAGATAATAAAAGCAGGTGAAAAAATTAAATCTGCCATTCATAAAAGAGCATCGAAAGAAGACATTGCAAATAGTGACTGGACATCTTGTTGCAAAGGCCCAATATTAAAAAAAGATTTAGAAGAAAATCTATGGGTTTGCCCTGATTGTAATAAACACCACAGAATAAAACCTAAACAAAGATTTGATATTTTATTTGGAAAAGATAATTACGAAATATTTAAAACACCCATCCCAAAAGATGACCCTTTAAACTGGACAGACTCAAAATCCTATAAGGATAGATTAAAATCTGCCAGAAAAAAAACAGGAATGGATTGTGGGATGATGGTCGTAAGTGGTGTAGTCAATGATATTAAAATTACTGCAGTTGCATCTGATTTTGATTTTTTAGGTGCATCAATGGCAGCTGCAGAAGGAGAAGCTTTCTTATACGGTATTCAACATGCAATTGAGAATAAAACTCCTTTTTTATGTGTAAGTGCAGGGGGTGGAATGAGAATGATGGAAAGTTTAATTTCTTTATCTCAAATGACAAGAACCACACTAGCAATAAATGAATTAAAAAATAATAATCTTCCATATCTTGTTTGTATAACAGACCCAACTGCTGGTGGGATCACAGCTTCTTATGCAATGTTAGGTGATATTCATATAGCTGAGCCCGGAGCGCTAATTGCTTTTGCTGGAGCAAGGGTAATTCAAGGAACTGTTAAAGAAGAATTACCAGAGGGTTTTCAAAAGAGTGAATACGTTGAAAAGACAGGGTTCGTTGATTTAATTGTTGAAAGAAAAGATCTTGCTGAAAAAATTGGAACTCTATTGTCAATATTGTTAAAGAAAAATTCTGTTATAAGCACTGAACAAGATGAAACTACAGAAAATACTCAGTCGCTTTCTAAAATTGCATAAAAAAGAAATTGATCTAAGCTTAGATCGAATTATTCACCTTTGTGAAAAACTAGGTAATCCTCAAGATAAAATCAAAGCCATCAGTATTGTCGGGACAAATGGTAAAAACTCTACAATTCAAGCTTGTTACTCGATTTTAAAGGAGGCAGAAATTAAGTGTAATGTTTACACAAGCCCACATATTCAAAAAATAAATGAAAGATTTGTTTTTAATAACCAACAACTTGGAGATGATGAGCTAGCCTCTTTATTTGAGGAGGTTGAGAGAGTAAATGCGAATAATCCAATAACATTCTTTGAGATTTTGACTGCATGTTATTTTTATAAGGCAGCTCAATATCCTGATAATCTTAATCTGATTGAGGCAGGTTTATTTCATAGGTTTGATGCAACAAATATCTTAAAAGGTAATCTTGCAAGTATTGTAACTTCTATATCAAAGGACCATTTAGACTGGCTTCCAGAAAATGAGAGAACAATCGATAAGATTATTTTTGAAAAAACTTCAAATCTTTTAAATTCAAATATTATTGTTGCAAAACAATACCCTATTTCAACATTAGAAAAGATAAGAAAAACTATTCACCAAAATCAATCTAATAAGTATTTTTTTAATGATGATTTTTCATTCTCAAATGGTGAAAATGAATTCTTTTATTATGAAGATAAATTTGGTGGATTAAAACTTCCGAAACCAAATGTATTAGGTCAATTTCAACAAGAAAATATTTCAACAGCAATTGCGACTTTACGAATTTTAGATCTTGGCATCAAAGATCATCATATAAAAAAAGGTATTCAAAAGATCGATAATATTGCAAGGCTTCAAAAAATTGAGTCAGGTAAATTAAAAGATTTAGTTAAAAAAAATCTTTTTTTAATATCTGGAGATCACAATGAAGACGGAGCAAGAGTATTAAATGAATATTTAAAAAGCCTGGATTGTAAAAAGCACGTCATTATTGGTATGATGAAAAATAAAGAGCATGAAAAATATATTAACCACTTTAAAGATATTGCTTCAATAACAACTGTAGATATTAAAAACCAGCCAAATGCAATTAGTGGACTTAAATTAAAAGAAAAATTTAAAAATATCCCAAATGTAAATTATAAAGAGAATATTGAAGAGGCGATCAAAAGCATAAATCTAAATCAAGGAGATCTACTGCTAATTACTGGATCTTTATATCTTTGTTCTGAAGTTTTGAATTTAAATTAGATATTTTTTTCTAAAAATTCTTTCATGTGACTTTCGGGTACACCGCCAACTTTTCTATCTACTTCAACACCTTTTTTATAAATAATTACAGTTGGCACCCCTCGTATTCCAGCAGCACTACCAGTATTTATTCCACCTTCTTCAATGTCAGCGTAATAAAATCCTGCTTTATCTTTATACTCAACAGCTAACTTATCCATGATTGGTTTTAAAGCTTTACATGGTCCACACCACGCAGCTGAAAATTGAATTACAGAAATATCTTCGTTTTTAATTTTGTTATCAAAGTCTTCATCTTTAAAATCTGTTAGCATCTATTCTTTCTATAAATTACAAATACAAAGTCAACTAGGCAATTTCATATTTTTTTTCAATTGACATTATAAATTCGTTTATTTCATCTAGTTTTTTTAGTTCTTCCTCATCATCTCTGTTGGAGGCTTGATCTCTTAAATAGTCAATTTCAGTATAAGCCATATTAACAGTTTGCCACTTTTCTTTATTTTTACTCAAAATTCTTCTGGCAATTTCACTTTTGATATTTTTATAAAGATCAGGTGGTAAAATTTGTGGTGCCTCTTGATAAATAATTTTTTGGCCGAACCAACTACATCTCTTGTCCGAAAACTTGTCCAGGAGTCTCAATTTATCCTCCCATGATGAGCTATGCCAAGTTTTAAATAGAGCAGTATCTTTATTTGGAATGAATTTCTCATAAAGAGTTTCCTCCGGTAGCAAATCTTCTTGGGTTTTTGTTTGTTCCTTTTCCTCTGCAGCCTCTCTATTTATGATTTGAATATTTTTACAAAAATTTTCATTTTCCCTAACAAGTTTTGCTCTTTTCTGAATTGTTGCTAAATCCAAATCTGAATAAGGTTTTTGCTTAAGAGCAAATTGTTTATCTAAAATTACTGGAGCTTTATTAGTCTTTAAAACTCTTAAAGCCTTAGGGCTATATTTTTTTAATACGTCCCGTAATTGATTTACCGGTAGTTTTAATAATGGTTCTGGATCCCTTCTTAAGTCCCAAACATATCCCCAAGATGCATAAGATGGATGAAAGCAATGATTTGGATGCAACGTACCAGTGAGATACATCATGTTTCTACCCTTCACATTTTCAAATATTGAGTAAATACCCTCGTTTTTTAAAAATGTCTCTACGCTTGTTTTTGTTGATGTTTTTAGAAATGTATCCCAATTTTCTTTATGCTTATCTTTTATAATTCTAAGAACCTTTAATGAGTTTTGTGCATCTACGTAAGCTGTGTGGCTAGCTGAAGTGTCAAAACCTTGCATTCTAGACAAAGATTCTAAGGCAAGGCTCGGATTCCCTGCCTCTGTTAGTTCTGTTTTTAAGGTCTCTGAGTTTAATGTTTGGGCTGCTCTAGCTATATGCAAACCGTCATGTTCACTATTCGGTGATGAGTGTGTAGCATATGGATACCGATTACCTTTAAAAAAATTAAAGTGAAACATTCTTCTATCAAAATTAAGATTTGACCAACCCATAAATACCGCTGGAGCACATTTTGTGAAAAAATTTTCAACAGCACCTAAAAATTCATAATGTGAATAATTACCTTTGGTTAATAAATCAATACTAGTTGAATTAACAAGTAAAGCCTTTGCACTGGGAACCTCTCCTTCTGGCATTCGACCTCTAATATTCAATTTCCCAATCTCTTTTAAATTTTTATCAACTACAACGGCACCAACTTCAATTATAGATCCCCAAATAGTACTATTGGTCGTTTCTGTATCGTAAATAACAATTTTATCCATTTTTATAAACTTGAATTACTCATTTCATTAAATCTCTTTAATCTACCCAAAAATAAATTTTGATAAGTGACTAATTCAGGGCCCTGAATTTTGAATTCCTGAAACAAATTATCTACTGTGCAAACAAGAATTACGCAAGCAGTGATATTTGAATTATAAACCACATTGTGTGCTAGAGAATAAGCTGCTGTTTGTAAAAACCATGAGTCTATATATTCAACTTTTTTTGGTTTATTAGATTGTTTAAAATCAATAATTGTTTCTTTTCCCTCGTATAACCCAACACAATCTGCCGTGCCCGCATATTTTTCAGGATAATGCATTGTGCATTCAACGCCATATACTTCCTCTAGTCTATTCATAAGCCCTTTATCTATGATTTCTTTTGCCATTTTTTTATACTGTTCGTTATCTTCAAAGAAACTCAAGTTTTCTCTACCCAAAAGAAAGGATTCTAAATAACTATGCATCTGCGAACCTCTGCTGCTAGCTGCTTTGGTTATTGCCTCTGCTTCTTTATAGCCTGTTCTTTCACGCCAATTCGCCAAAGCTGCTTTATCTTCCTCAGACTTAGTTGCATCAAGTATTGATGTCACACTTGGTAATTTTGTTTCTCCCAAAACATATCTTCTTATTCCATCTTCAGTAGCTCTTGATGATGTAGGGTAATTGTATTTCTTATTCCAACGCATGTGATTTCTTATAATCGGTATTTTTGGAAAAAAGAAATTAATTTTTTGCTTGTTTGTTTCTTTCGACAAATTTTTCTACGTTTTCTGTTTGAACAGCTTTCTCAACCTGTTCGGGATCTTTGATATTTTCTAAAGTTCTACTAATTGATCTTGCATCAGTTCCAAACTTATCAACTACACTCATAGCTTCTTCTAATTTTTTTCTAAGTACAATGATATTGTCAAAATGCTTACCAAATCTAGTGGTGATTGTTTTTAAATGATTATAAATCTCTGTAGCTCCTTTTTGAACTTTTAATGACTGAAAGCCCATGTGTAAAGATTGCAAGTAAGCTGATAGAGTATTAGGGCCACAAATTACAATTTTATACTTTTTCATTAATTCTTGGGTAAGTAATTCTTTTGTGCTCGGATCTTGATATTCTGTTAATTCTTTATAAAGACTCTCAGTTGGTGCATAGACAATTGCAAAATCAGTGGTCTTTGGTGGAACGATGTATTTTTCATTAACACTTTTTGCTTTTACTTTAAATGCGCTTGCTAATTTAGTCCTAGCATCTGCTGCTGCCTTTTTATCATCTGCCTCATGGGCATCAGTGATAGCTTTAAACTTTTCAGCAGGAAAATGCGAGTCCACTGGTACCAGAACATCTCCTTGAAGTTTAATTGCAAATTCAACATTTTCACTAGTGTCCTCTTTCATCTTTACATTGGTCATAAATTGAGAAGTAGGTAGCAAATCTTTCATAAGAGCTCCCAAAGAATACTCTGCTAAAGTTCCGTATTTTTTAACCCCAGCTAAAATTTTGGTAATCCCCTCTTGGCTTTGATTTAGTAATTGAACTTGTTGATTAAAATTACCAACTTTTTCATCTACTTTAGTTAGGGCTGCTGTCATATCTTTAGCAACCTCTTTGCTCATACTATTAAATGACTCACCTAAAGAATTCTTAAGACTATTGATATCGTCCTTAATTTTAAGGACTTCTTGATCTTTATTATCCTCATCATTTGGTTTATTTTTAAACTTTAAAAATAAAGCTATATTTACCAATAAAACAACTACCACTAATCCTACTATTATTATATCCATGATTCTCTAGGTTATACTCCTATTTTTATATTTCAATTTATATTTTCTTTACCGTAATAAATTATACCGGTGCCATCACAACCTATACATATCTCTTCTGGATAGCTTTCGAGGATAATCCCTTCACCATTACATTCAACACATTCGCCTACAATTTCGTTACTATAAATCTTTCCTTCTTTAACGATTCTTTTTTTAATAAAATATTCAGAAAAAATGATAATATTATTTTTTTTCATTTTTTTCCTTTCTATTTTCGAGTTGACTGTAGATATAATCTATTTCTATTGCGTTTATTTCTAAATTCTTTTTAATTTTTAAAAACCTTAAAAATTTTAGAATATTTATTGGTAAAAAATAAATATCTAATAAAAATTTTGATAAAGGTCTCTTTTGATAATATCTGTGATTCACTGTATCTGTAAGATTTTTGGAATGTAAATACAACTCTGTATCTCTTCTCCATTCCAAACAATATTCTAATCTCTCTTTTAATTTCTCTTTAAATAAATAGTTCATTGATAAATCGCTAATTGTCTAAAACATTGTGGTTTTTCAGAGGATTTACCTATTATTTCTATTTTGCCATTTCTAACAAAATAAACCCAATAATAATTCTCATTATTCTCCTCATCTATTACTTCCTCAATTCTTATTTCAGTTATTTTATCTATTTTTTTCATTTAATCCTTTTTTTGCAGGAAGAGGATCTATCTCTCCCCGCAAGACATAGTCATCTATGGTGCCCAAAACCAGATTTGCACTGGTACCCACCGCAGTGGAACAAGTTTTGCTTGTCGCGTCTAACTGTTTCGCCATTTGAGCATATAAGTTTTTATTCATTAAACTCCTAAAAATAATTTTCCTAAATAAAATATTCCAAATCCTAGAACTGTTATTAAAATTATACTTGTTAAGATTTGCCATATGAAACTAAACATAAATTCCTTTTTCAGAGCAGCCACATTGGAGGTAAACAGAAAGGAGACAAGATAAAACAAATGTGTGACTGCTCATATACCTCTATGTGAAATTTTCAAAAAATACTGCCAAATAAAATTTTGTCATAATTTTATTTATTTTTTACATAAGTAATTAGATGATTACTTCTTTGAAAAAAAAAAATAATTTAGCTGCTATGATAAGAGGAAAAGCTATTGAGGAAGCAATTAGATTTTCTTATGCTTTTCATAGAGATCAATTCTCAATTCCAGCAGCTCAAAACTATGCGAATGATTTATATTATTTAAGAACGAAAAATTTACCCTCATTAGTTGTGAAAAATAATGCTTTACCCATTAATACTTTGGTAAGGACTGGTATAAAAGCTTTTACATTTTTAAAAGTTAAAAAATTAAAGGATACACGTTCATATAAATTAAAAAAATTAAAGTATGTTTATCCAGATTTTAATACTAACAGAATTAAGGTTGATGGTAGGAATTACAAAAATTGTTGTATTGAATTAAAGGTCTCAGAAAAAAACATAAAAAAAAGTTCAAATAAACATGTCAAGCAGTGCATTAATTACTCAATTAAAAGTAGAAAACCGGTAATGTTGATTTATTTAATATTTGAAAAAAAAAGACAAAAATTTAATAAATATTGGTCAAAAGCGAAATTCTTTCTAATAAATCAAAAAAATTTGGCAGAGATTCATTTATAATTTACATAGATATGTAAGAGGTCAGTAAATAAAAAAAAAGTACATTTTATTGGCTTTTTGGTCATTATAGTATATATTGATCTAAATTAATCGGGAATATCTCGACGGATCCTATAGTGGTCCATTTATTCGGGTATTTTTAGACTCAGAATTTCTTCTAGATGTTCCCATAACGTAAGAGGGAACACATGAGCAATCATGCAAACCAAAGCGTAACTAATGTAGCAAGCACAGCGCTAAATTTTAGCGATGTCTATTTATCACATCTGCCTAAAATCAAAGCTTGCATAAGAAAACTTGACCATAAGGCAAGTTTTAAACGTTCAACTGATCAAATTAACGAATTAGCACAAGACTTTTTTACTAAAGTATGGGCTGATAGCATATTAGATTACTTTGATCCAAGTAGAACTAAATCTAAAGATCCAATCTTGGCATATCTTTATAATCATTTAAGGAATTTCTACAGTTCAATTAGAACTAAAGAAATCAAAGATGCTGAAACCAAAAAGAGACTAAAAGAAGTTTCTACTTTAGGTCTTCGTTCAAACTCAAATTTGTTTGGAACGAAACATGATGAGGACATAGGATTTTGTCATGATATTAAAAAAGTAGGAAAAGCTTTTGTAAAATCACTTCGAGGTTTGGAAAAGAAAGCTTGGAAAATGTTCATTCATGACGAAGCTTCTGCTGAGACAGTTGCAAATGAATTGGGTGTTTCAACAAGAACATCTTTCAGACTTAAAGACTCTATCAACTCTAAGGCGAAAATGTACTTGAAAGGATATTACGCTGGAAGTTTAACTTTAAACTAATAAAATAACGGAGGGTGGAAAACCCACCCTCCACAACAAAGGATAAATTATGAAAACAGAATTAGAATTACAAAAAGAATTTATAGAAAACCCAGAATTAAAAGAACAACTTGATTTCATTAAAAAAGGTGGTGCAAGTGGAATTCAAGGTGTTGTTTTAGTTGAAGCTTTCTTAAAAGGTATTAGAGATTTAGGATATAAAAATACTCCTTATGCTCTTAACGAAATAAATGATAACTCCTTCCAAGCTGGAGCAAGAAATATTCACTATGAGTTAATTGGCACTAGCAATAAAATTGATGAAATGGTGATCTATGACGATGGTCATGGAATGGTTAAAGATATGTTAACTGTTGCAGTTACATGGGGTGGAACTCATAGACAAGGTTCAAGAAAAGGATTTGGTAAATATGGATATGGTTTGCCCTCAGCTTCTTTGAGTATAGCTAAAAAATATACCATCTATTCTAAGGTAAAGGGTGGTGATTGGAATAAAATTGTATTTGATATTACTAAACTAGAAACATCTGAAAAACCAAGTTTAGATGACATTAGATCAGTTCCTGAAAAATGTGACTTACCAAAATTTATTAAATCATTTGAAGGAAAAAACTTAATAGCTGATAAACTTGAAAGTGGAACAATCATACACTATGAGGAATTAGATAAAATTTCTCCAACAACAATAAATACTCTTAAAAATAATTTACTTTTTGATTTTGGTCAGACTTACTTCAGGCTATTGAATACAACAAAAATGTACGTAGATAATCAAGAAGTAAAGCCTGTAGATCCATGCTTTGCAACACCTGGGATGAAAGGTTACGAGGATGAAATGAACAATCTAACTGTCCAAGATGATGATTATCATGAAATGACAAGAGAAATAAAGGATGAAGACGGAAATATTCATGAACTTCAAATTAGATGGTCAAAACTTCATCCATTATTTGCCCAGAGAAATGAAAGTGAAGAGAAAGATGTCGAGAAAGCTGTAGTAAAAGGAATTATCAAGAGAAATTCTGATAATAAAAGTTTTCGTTGGAAAATGATGACACAAAATCACGGTATAATTTTTAGAAGACTTGGCAGAAAAATGGATGTTGTTAAAAATATAGGTGGCAGAAATTTCTCAAATAATAATGCAAGATATTGGAAATGTGAAATAAATTTCCCACCTGTTTTAGATGAACATTTTGCTGTAAATACATCTAAACAACAAATTATACCTGATGCGAGATTAGTGGAAACCTTAGAGGAAACAGGAATTTTTAGGCATCTAAAAAAAATAGAGGATGAGTATCAAGAGTGGGGTATTAATCTTAAGGCTAAAATGGCAACAGCGGCTACCGAGGATCCAAGTCAGAAAAGAGAGTCTGAAATAGATGCTGAAGCAGCTAATTTGATAATGGGTACAACAACTGCTACTCCAGATTATCAGGAAAGAAAGGAAAAAGCAGATAAAAGAAAACAAGCTAAAATTGAAGAAATAGCTAAAAAGAAAAACATTACAGTTGAACAGGCCGCAAAAGACTATGAAGATGTTTACAAAGGAAGGCCAACCAAGTTTAGTGAAGAAAAACTTGGTAAACATAATGCTTTCCTAAAATTTGATGAGCATGGTGATACTGTCGAAGTGGTAGCCAACATGGATCATAGCTTTTATAAAAACTTTTATATGGGACCAGGCTCTAATCCAGAGTCTAGAAAAAGCTGGGAAACGTTCTTTTTGATGTTTGCTCAATTATTTTACAAACATACTGAAGATCATCAAGATTTCATAAATAGTTTTGTGAATGAATTAAGTGCTCACTTAAAAACTGTTGCAAGACAAAGAGCAGAGAACTCTAAAAATACTGAGACAAGTGATGATGATTTTGATGATGACTTACCAGAGTCACAATCTGATGCATCACTAAATTAATTGTGCCAGTAGAAAAATATAGCACTTTTGTTCCAAACTTAAGCCCACATAGCTTAAGATTAATAAGAAAAATCTTTCTTGATAATAGCAAACCTCAAGATCTAATCAAAGATCTTGAGAGCCAAGTTACAATGTTCGATAAAATTTCATTAGATGAACATGAGTCTTTTTTCATGAAATTTAATAAAGAAAATATTTCTTTTCAGACCTGTTGTTCTCTCTTAGCTGATCTATTAGCTGGTGGATGGAATATAAGTATTGGTCTAGAGGGTTTCCTGATTGCAAAACCTAATTATTATGAAACATTTACAGGAGATAACTTAGAGGAAATTAAAGACAAAATGCGAAAAATTCAAAAGATAAATAGAGATAAACAATTAAGAAGTGTTGAAATACAAAGATTTGTTGAAAGAATGGAGAGACCAAGGAATATCGGAAATGAAGAAAAGTCTATTTTAAATTTAATTGATAATGGCAAAGAATTAGCGGAAATATTTAAAGATATCTCACAACTCGATGAAGAAAAAAAAATCTCTTTATTAAAAAAAATTATCAATCCTGAAATAGTTATTTGCTATCCAGAAGATCCTTTATTCAAAGAGGAACAAAATAATTGTCCCTACACCGGCCTTAGATTAAGAGATATATGGAAATATTTTAGACTAACTTGGTCAATTGAATACAAATCAGTTCCTGGAAAGAGTTTTCCTATTTTAATTAGAAATGCTGCAAGACCAAATAAACCTATCATAGGTATCGCGATGCTCAGAAGTGCTGCCCTTGCTGACGAAGCTAGGGAAGATGCTATAGGCTGGACCAATGAAGCAACTATAAGAAAAAAAATTTATGCAAAAGAAATTGAAGTAGATTTCGTAGTTAAAGCAATGGTTGATTGCCTGAATGAACAAATTAATAACATCAGAAGCGATGATTTTAACTTTTTAAATTCAAAGCTTATGAAAGAGCCAAATGAAGAGATAATCAAAAAATTGAAAAAAATTTATGAGGAAGAATATGAAAAACGTAAAAGTGATTTAAAAAATGAAAAGAAAAAACCTCCAAAAACCTCCAGTACAGAGCCAGAGGATTGGATCAAACATTCTGAAGATGCAGTATTTAAGAAGAAAAGAGCAATAAAACTAGCAAAATTTCTTGAGATAAGAAAAGCTTTTAATGAGGTAAATATAATAAAGGATCCAGCAAGAGGTTATGCTACTCTCATCCATCCCTCTAATAAAAAAGGTAACGAATTAATCTCAGCAGCATTAAGGGAAATAAAAACTAAAGCTCTTGCTGAAAACATAATGGATTTAGGAGTTTGTGGTTCAATTGCGCCTTATAATGAATTAATTGGAGGTAAGCTAATTGCTGCATTAATGGGTAGCACCGAGGTTAGAACATTATTTAAATCTAGATATAATGGTAAAAAATATAAATTTCCCTCAATTATTGCTTCAAGTAGCAAAGGAAAGGCTGTTTTCAGAGATGCAAATTTAATGTGTTTAACTACAACAAGTCTATACGGTGTAGCTTCATCGCAATATAATAAAATAAAATTCTTAAAAAGAGACTTTCCAGAACT
>QCDD01000011.1 GCA_003281045.1 Pelagibacteraceae bacterium AG-349-L23
TATGGCAGTTTCCGCAAAAACGTTAAATTTGCGGTGTCTTTGGAAACAAAGAGATCGACACTAGTCAGCGAGGGTTCGCCCACTAGTGCGATTACTGCTGTGTGAAATAAATATGTTTGAAAATTTAACAAATAAATTTGAGGAAGTTTTTTCCTCTCTGAAAAAAGCCCCTTCGCTTGATGAGAGCCAAGTTGATGAAGGCCTTAGAGCTATTAGACAAGCCTTACTAGAGGCTGATGTATCACTTGAGGTCGCAAAAGATTTTATTGAAAAAGTTAAACCTAAAGCTTTAGGGCAAGAAATTATCAGATCTACATCTCCTGGTGATATGGTTGTAAAAATCGTTTATGACGAATTAGTTAATTTATTAGGTGAAAAAAACATTGATGTAAATTTAAACGCTGTTCCTCCCGTACCAATGATGTTAGTTGGTCTACAAGGTTCAGGTAAAACTACCACTACTGCAAAACTTGCAAGATATTTAGAAAATACAAAGAAAAAGAAGGTAATGATGGTCAGCTTAGATATTTATAGACCAGCTGCACAAGAACAATTGAAATCTTTAGGTGAGCAAAATGATATCTTAACTTTACCAATTATAGAGGGTCAACAACCAGCAGATATTTGTCAGAGAGCAATAAGTGCTGCAAATTTAAATGGTGCCGACATTATCTTATTTGATACAGCTGGCAGAACACAAATAGATCTTCAAATGATGAGTGAAATAAAGCAGATTGAAAATATAATCAATCCCGCTGAAACTTTTTTAGTTGCAGATTCTTTAACAGGTCAAGTAGCAGCATCAGTCGCAAAAGAATTTAAAAATACTGTAGGTTTATCAGGAATTATTTTAACAAGAGCTGATGGTGATGCCAGAGGTGGGGCCGCGGTAAGTATGAAATTTGTATCAGAGGTTCCAATTAAGTTTTTAGGAGTAGGAGAAAAAATTGAAAATTTTGAGGTGTTTCATCCTGACAGGATTGCTAACCGAATTCTTGGAATGGGAGATATTGTATCTCTAGTTGAAAAAGCAGCACAAGATTTAGGTGAAGAAAATATTAAAAAGACAGAAGAGAATTTAAAAAAGGGACAATTTTCAATGCAAGATTATTTAACTCAACTAAGACAGATGAAAAAAATGGGTGGAATAGAGGGAATTATGTCTTTTATGCCAGGTATTTCTAAAGTGAAATCACAAATGGATTCTGCTGGTATTGACGAGAGTGTTATCACTAAAAACGAGGCTATAATTTTATCGATGACAAAAAAAGAAAGAGAGAACCCAAAAATAATTGATGGTTCTAGAAAAAAAAGAATTGCTAATGGTTCTGGAACTGATCCAGCCACTATCAATAAATTGTTAAAACAATTTAAAATGATGTCTGAAATGATGAGAAAGATGTCTAAAGGAAATCTGAAAGGTATGTCTGACAAAGGAATACCACCAGAATTATTTAATCAATTAAAATAAAAAAGGAGAGTAAATGTTAAAACTTAGATTATCAAGAGGTGGAACAAAGAAAAGACCAGTTTACAAAGTTGTTGTAGCTGATAGTCGTTTTGCAAGAGATGGACGTTTCATAGAAAAAGTTGGTTTTTTTAATCCTCTATTACCTAAAGAAAAAAAAGAGAGAATAGGATTAGAGGCTGAAAGAATTAAATATTGGTTAGGCCAAGGTGCACAACCAACTACAAGAGTAGCAAGAATCTTAGGTGAAAATGAGTTAATGCCAATGCCTGCTAATGGTAATAATCCTCAAAAAGCTATTCCAAAAAAAGATAGAAAAAAAGAAGGGTCTGATGATGCTAAAAAGGAAGAGGCAGCAAAAGCAGACGCAGCACCGACAGATGGAGCAAAAAAAGAAGAAGCTCCAAAAGCAGAAGCTAAAAAAGAGGAGGCTAAAAAAGAAGAAGCTCCAAAAGCAGAAGCTAAAAAAGAGGAGGCTTCAAAAGCAGAAGCTCCAAAAGCAGAGGCTAAAAAAGAGGAGGCTCCAAAAGCAGAAGCTCCAAAAGCAGAGGCTCCAAAAGAGGAAAAAAAGTAATTTAAGGTTTACTTATGTTAAAGACACAAGTGTTAACACTTTATCCAGAAATTTTCCCTGGTCCGTTAAACAAAGGATTATATGGAAAAGCAATGGCTAAAAAGATATGGAGTCTTAATGTAGTAGACATAAGAGATGCAGCAACAGATAAACACAAAACTGTTGATGACACTCCATATGGTGGTGGATCAGGTATGCTGTTAAAAGCAGACATACTAGCAAAATCAATTGATAAAAATATCCAGAAGGGGGAAAGAATTTTTTATCTTTCGCCAAAAGGAAAAAAATTTGATCAAAGACTTGCACAAGATTTATCAAAAGAAAAATCATTCAGTTTAATTTGTGGACATTTTGAAGGTGTTGATGAAAGAGTACTATCCACAAGAAATATTGAGGAAATAAGTATAGGAGATTATGTGCTTTCTGGAGGGGAAACAGCTGCTCTTGTAGTTCTTGATAGTGTGTTAAGACTTTTGCCTGGAGTTTTAGGTAATGATAAATCATCTTTGGAGGAAACTTTTGAAAATGGTCTTTTAGAGTATCCTCAATACACAAAACCTCAAATTTGGGAGGAAAAATCAGTACCAGATGTCTTATTGTCAGGGGATCATAGCAAAATTAAAGACTGGCGTTTATCTCAATCTGAGGCTATAACACGCGTCCGAAGACCAGATTTGTGGCAAAAATATAAGAAGGATTAACTTGATAAATATTGAAATGAAATCGATTGAAGAAATAAATCAACATAATGTAAAAAAAATTCTTTCGGAAAAAAAGATTCCAGAATTCTTTCCAGGTGATGTTGTAAAAGTTGGTGTAAGAATTACAGAGGGAAAAAAAGAGAGAATTCAGTATTTTGAAGGAGTATGTATTGCCAAAAAAAGCAGAGATTTAAATTCTTCTTTTACAGTTAGAAAGATTTCTTTTGGTGAAGGTGTTGAGAGAACATTCCCACTATTTGGTACAGTAATTGACTCAATTAAAGTTATTCGTTCAGGAAAAGTTAGAAGAGCTAAACTATATTACTTAAGAGATAGAACTGGTAAATCAGCTAGAATTGCAGAAAAAATAAGAAAGAAGATTGGTATTGATATAGATGTAAAACCAGAAACAGTAACTGAAGAAAATTTAGCTCCTGTTTCAACAGAAGCATCTGATAATAAAGAAGATTTAATTAAGGCAGAGGCTAAGAAAGAAGAAACTCCTAAGGAAGAGCCAAAAAAAGAAGAAACAGCCAAAATTGAAACAAAACCTAAAACTGAAGAAAAACTTGAAACTTCTCCAGAAAAAAAATAATTTTTTTTTCAATGCCTAATACTCTTTACGACAAAATTTGGAAAGAACACTTAGTTGATCAGCAAGATGATGGAACAGCTTTATTATTTGTTGATAGGCATCTCGTTCATGAAGTGACCAGTCCACAAGCATTTGAAGGTTTACGAAATTCTAAAAGAAAAGTAAGACACCCAAAGCTTACATTGGCCGTTGCAGATCATAACGTCCCAACTACTGATAGAACAAATGGTATTTCAGATAAAGAATCTAAAATTCAAGTTGATACATTAGAAAAGAATTGTAAGGAATTTGATATCCAACTCTTTGGAATGGAGGATAAGCGTCAAGGCATAGTTCATATAATTGGTCCTGAACAAGGATTTACTCAACCTGGAACAGTTATAGTTTGTGGAGATAGTCATACAGCTACACATGGAGCGTTTGGTGCTTTAGCATTTGGTATAGGCACCTCAGAGGTTGAACACGTACTAGCAACGCAAACTTTAGTGCAAAAAAAAGCAAAAAATTTCAGAATTAATGTTAATGGAAAACTTCCGTTAGGTGTTACTTCAAAAGATGTAATTTTACAAATAATTGGAAAAATAGGAACAGCAGGTGGAACAGGATCTGTTATTGAGTATGCTGGTGATTTAATCAGATCATTAAGTGTTGAGCAAAGAATGACCATATGCAACATGACTATAGAGGGTGGAGCAAGAGCAGGTTTGATTGCACCAGACGAAAAAATTTTCAAGTATTTGGAGGGAAAACCTATGTCACCCAAAGGTGAAAAATGGGATAAAGCTTTAGCGTACTGGAGAAGTTTAAAATCTGATGATGGTGCAAATTTTGATAAAGAAATAAGTCTTCAAGCTAATGAAATTTCACCGATGATTACTTGGGGTACTTCACCTCAAGATGTCATTACTATTGAGGATAAAGTACCAAACCCAGATAATGAAAAGGATGAGGATAGAAAAAATTCTATTGAAAGAGCTCTAAAATATATGGGTTTAAAACCTGATATGGCTGCTAAAGATATTAAGATAGATAAGGTTTTTATAGGTAGTTGTACAAATGGAAGAATTGAGGATTTACGAGAAGCAGCAAAGATTTTAAAAGATAAAAAAATTGCCTCTCATGTGCAAGCAATGGTTGTTCCAGGATCTGGTCTAGTGAAAGAACAAGCAGAGCAAGAAGGTTTACACAAAATATTTGAAGAGTCTGGTTTTGAATGGAGAGAACCAGGATGTTCTATGTGTTTAGCAATGAACGCTGATAAATTAAAACCAGAGCAAAGATGTGCATCTACATCAAACAGAAACTTTGAGGGAAGACAAGGTAGAGGTGGAAGAACACACCTTGTGAGCCCAGGAATGGCAGCTGCAGCAGCAATTTCTGGGAATTTGGATGATGTAAGAAAGTATCAAAATTAATGCAAAAATTTTCTACATTAAAAAGTATTCCAGCATATTTACCAATAGTAAATATCGATACTGATATGATTATCCCTAAGCAGTTTTTAAAAACAATTAAAAGAACTGGACTTGGAAAAAATTTGTTTTTTGAAATGAGGTATGATGATAATGGAAATAAAATAGGGGATTTTATATTAAATAAAGATCCATTTACAAAATCAAAAATTCTGATAGCAGGAAAAAACTTTGGTTGTGGATCCTCAAGAGAACACGCTCCTTGGGCATTATTAGATTTTGGTATTACATGTGTAATTAGCTCCAGTTTTGCTGATATTTTTTATAGCAATTGTTTTAAAAATGGAATTTTACCAATTATTGTTGATGAGGAAAAAATAAAAGAGTTGTCTGAATATGCTAATAGAAAAGAAGAAATTTCAGTAGACCTTAAAGAAGAAAAAATAGTTTATGGTAATAATGAAATTCAATTTAAAATAGACTCCTTTAAAAAGAAATGTCTTCTCGAAGGTTTAGATGATATTGCGCTATCTTTAAATAAGTCTGATAAGATAAAAAGTTTTGAGCAAAAATTAAAAAGCTCTAAGCCATGGATTATAAGTGATTAAGGTAAAAAAGAGAAAGATACTATTACTTCCCGGAGATGGTATTGGTCCCGAAGTTATTGGTGAGGTAAAAAAAATTATCAGTTGGTTCAATGATAAAAAGTCTCTAGATTTTGAGATGGATGAGGATTTAGCGGGAGGATGTTCTTACGATAAGCATGGTACACCGATTACAGATGAGGTTTTCTATAAAGCATTAGAAAGTGCAGTTGTTATGTTAGGCGCTGTAGGTGGACCAAAATGGGATAATGTTGAGTTTTCCAAAAAACCTGAGAGAGCACTTTTAAAACTAAGAAAAGAATTAAAACTATTTGCTAATTTGAGACCAGCGATATGTTTTAAACAATTAGTTGATGCCTCAACATTAAAACCTGAAATTGTTTCAGGTTTAGATATTATGATTGTAAGAGAGTTAACTGGAGGAATATATTTTGGTGAGCCTAGAGGAATTAAACCAATAGAAAACGGGGAAAGAAAAGGGATTAATACTCACACTTACACAAGCAATGAGATTATAAGAGTTGCTAGAGTTGCCTTTGATTTAGCAAAAAAAAGATCAAACAAAGTAACTTCTTGTGAAAAATCAAATGTTATGGAGGCAGGCCAACTTTGGAAAGAAGAGGTTCAGACATTACACGATAAAGAATTTAAAGACGTTGAACTAAGTCATATGCTTGCAGACAATTGTGCTATGCAGTTGTTGAGAAATCCAAAGCAATTTGATGTAATTGTAACAGATAATTTGTTTGGAGATATGTTATCTGACCAAGCCTCAATGTTGACTGGATCATTAGGTCTTTTACCTTCTGCATCTTTAGGCGCAAAAAATAAAGATGGAGAGATGAGGGCTATGTATGAACCTATTCATGGTTCGGCTCCAGATATAGCTGGTAAAAGTATTGCTAATCCAATAGCTACAATTTTAAGTTTTGCTATGGCTTTGAGATATTCATTAGATTTAGATAAAGAGGCAGAAGCTCTGGAAAAAGCTGTACAGGATGTATTAAATGATGGTTTAAGAACTAAAGACATTTTATCAAAAGGTACAAAAGAGGTGACTACATCGCAAATGGGTGATGCGATCATTTCAAAATTGCAATAATTAATTAATTATTTTAGAATCAAATTATGCCAACTTATACTGCACCCGTTGAAGATATGATGTTTCTTTTTGAAAAACTAAGAAACAACAAAGAGTATAATGAATTGGAAAAATATAAAGAAGTTACCCCAGATTTAGTAAAAGACATTCTACAGGAAGCAGCAAAAATAAATCAAAATTTAATTTTACCATTAGCTAAAGTTGGAGATGAAAATCCTGCAATTTTAGAAAATGGAGTTGTTAGAACGCCTCCGGGTTACAAAGAGGCTTATAAAAAATATATTGAGGATGGTTGGACATCTTTATCATGTGATCCAAAATATGGGGGTCAAGGTATGCCAAAAACAGTGAGCGCATTTTTTGATGAAATGCTATCTTCTGCTAGCCTTTCTTTTAAACTCTATAGTGAACTTAGTATTGGTGCTTATAATTGTATTAATCATCATGCTAGTGATGAAATAAAAAATAAATATTTACCAAAAATTGTAGAGGGTAAGTGGAGTGGAACAATGTGCTTAACTGAGCCAGTATGTGGTACTGATTTAGGGCTACTAAAAACAAAGGCTAAAAAACAATCTGATGGTACATTCAAATTAACTGGACAGAAAATTTTTATTACCTCTGGTGATCACGATTTAACTGAAAATATTATTCATTTGGTTTTAGCAAGAGTGGATGACTCTCCGGCTGGCACGAAAGGTATCAGTCTGTTTTTAGTTCCAAAGTTTATTGTAAAAGAAGATGGGAATGTTGGTCCAAGAAATGGAATATCAACTGGTTCTATCGAAACAAAAATGGGAATTAAAGGATCAGCAACTTGTGTTCTTAATTTTGATGAAGCAACTGGTTACATGATTGGTGATAAGGAAAAAGGTTTGAGTGCAATGTTTACGATGATGAATCTTGAGAGGATCGTTGTTGGGATACAGGGTTTGGGTATATCAGAGATTGCTTATCAAAATTCACTTTCATACGCAAAAGAGAGAAAGCAAGGTAAGTCGAATAATTCAAAATTTAAAAATGGTGCTGATTTTATAATTGAGCATGCAGATATTAGAAGATCGTTGTTAAATATGAAATCTATTATTGAGGGCGAGAGAGCCTTATGTTTTTGGTTATCTCAACAAACTGAGGTAAGCCTATATCATCCAGATGAAAAAGCTCGGCAGGAGGCATCTGATTATGTCTCGTTAATGACTCCAGTAGTTAAATCCTTGTTTACAGATTTAGCAATGGAAATCACTAGTGATGCAATGCAAATTTATGGTGGATATGGTTATACTAAAGATCAAGGAATAGAGCAGTTGTATCGAGATAATAGAATCACACCAATTTACGAGGGCACGAATTCTGTACAAGCTGCTGATCTAGTTTTTAGAAAATTATCAAATAAGAATGGGAATGTAATTTATAAATTTTTAGATCAGGTTAAAAATGAATGTAATTTTAACAACGAAAAAATAAGACCATTCATCACAGATTTTAACAATTATTTAGATGTATTAAAAAAATTTAGTGATTGGATGATTGAGAAATCTAAAACAGATAAAGATGATGTAAGTGCTGCTGCCAATGATTATCTTAAAACTCTCGGATTTGTTTCGATTGCTTACGCATGGATAAAAGTACTAGAGGTAAGCTTTAAAGATTATAATGAAAATAAAAATTTTTATGATGACAAAATCGATACCGCTAGGTTTTATTTTGATAAAGTTCTACCAAGAGCTGAACAACATTACAAATCAGCAATTTCTGGAAGCTCCAATATTATGAATTTTAAATTCAATTAAATGAGTCATTTCGATACTAATTTAGATAAGAATAGTGCAAATTATGTTCCTTTAACTCCTTTGACTTTTTTGAAGAGAGCAAACGAGATTTATCCTGATTATGAAGCAATTATCTATGAAGATCGTAAATATACCTGGGCTGATGTTTACAAACGTACTATTAAATTTGCAAGCGCCCTTAATAAAATTGGAATTAAAAAAGGAGATACTGTCTCATTTTTAGCTTTCAACACACCTGAAATTTTTGAGGGACATTACTCTGTTCCTATGTCTGGTGCAGTATTAAATACAATTAACATAAGATTAGATGCTAAAACTATTGCTTATATTTTAGAACACAGTGATGCTAAAGTTCTTGTTGTTGATAGACAATTACACATAGAAGTTAAAAAAGCGTTAAGCACTTTAAAAAAGAAAATCACAATTATTGATATAGTTGATAAATTTGCAGACCAATCAAAGTGTGAAAAAATTGGTGATCTAGAATATGAAAGTTTTTTAAATACCGGTGATGAAAAATTTGATTGGAAAATGCCAGATGACGAGTGGCAAGCAATATCATTGAGCTATACATCTGGAACTACCGGAAATCCTAAAGGCGTTGTTTACCATCATCGGGGATCATATTTAATGTCCACGGGTAGTGCAGTTGCCTGGAACATGCCAAACAGAATTAATTTTTTAACTATCGTCCCAATGTTCCATTGTAATGGATGGGGTTATCCTTGGACTATACCCATGTTAAATGGAAGAACAATTTGTCTAAGAAATATAGATGTAAAAAAAATATTTGAATTAATAGACAAACATAATGTTACTCATTTTGGTGGAGCGCCTATTGTACTAAATATGATAACTGGTGCACCAGAGTCTGATAGAAAAAAATTAAAGCAAAAAGTATACGTCCTTACTGCAGGAGCCCCACCGCCAAGTATAATTTTCAAAAAAATGAAAGAACTTGGTTTTGAAGTTATGCATGTCTATGGATTAACTGAAACTTATGGACATGTAACTCAATGTGCGTGGAATGATGCTTGGAATGACTTCGATGAGGAAAAGCAGAACGAAATTAAAGCCAGACAAGGAGTTAGATATCCAAATACAGAAGGGATTGCTGTGATGGATCCAGAAACAATGACTGAAGTTCCAAAAGATGGAAAGACGATTGGTGAAATAATGATTAAAGGAAATGTAGTGATGAAGGGTTATTTTAAGGACAAGGATGCTACAAATAAAGCGATGGCTGGTGGTTGGTTTCATTCTGGTGACTTAGCTGTCATGCATCCAGATGGATATGTAAAAATCCAGGATAGGTCTAAAGATATAATAATTTCTGGAGGTGAAAACATATCCTCTATAGAAATAGAAAATACTCTTGCAAAACATCCCTCAGTATCTATTGCAGCCGTTGTAGCTAAACCAGATGAAAAATGGGGAGAGGTACCTTGTGCATTTATTGAGATGGTAAAGGATAAACCAACAACCGAGAAAGAATTAATTGGTTTTTGTAAAGAAACCCTCGCAGGTTTCAAAGTGCCAAAACAAGTTGTTTTTTGTGAACTACCTAAAACATCGACAGGAAAAATTCAAAAATTTGAATTGAGAAAAAAATTTTAGGTAATTGATTGATATTTGAAATAGAAAATAAAACTATTCATGCATCTGATGCAGGTCAAGGCATAGATCCAAAAAAACAAACAATAGTATTTCTTCATGGAAGTGGCCTTTCACACATAGTTTGGTCATTAACTGAACAATTTTTTTCGAATAAGAATTTCAATGTATTGTCTATCGATCTTCCTGGTCATGGAAATTCAGATGGACCATGTTTAGATTCCATAGAAAAAATTGCTGATTGGCTAGAAAGTGTATTTAAAAAATTGCAATTAAAAAATTTGATTTTAGTTGGTCATTCTCAAGGATGTTTAGAAATACTTGAATATGCTTTTAAATATAAAAGCAGGTTAACTAAAATAGTTTTAGTTGGCGGCTCAAATAAAATGCCAGTTCATCCTGATTTAATAGAACTTGCAAATAATGGTGACTCTGATGCTGTAAAATTAATGATGAAATGGGGTTATGAAGGCTCAAAAAAATTTATTGGTGGGAATCCAGTAGAAAAAATAATTCAGTCTCCGAGAGATATAAGTGAAGTTTTAGCAGTCGATTTAAATGCGTGTAATAATTACTCAAATGGGTTAGAGGCAACAAAAGTTTTAGATCTTCCCACATTACTTATTTTCGGAGAGTTAGATAAAATGATCAATTTAGATGCAGGGAAAAAATTTTCAAATTTAGTAAAAAACTCATCTACTCATGTAATTAAAGGTTGTGGTCATATGATAATGATTGAAAAAGCATTTGAAATGAGAGAAAAGATTTTAGAATTTTTAATTAAATGAAAAGTTATCCGATAGCAAAATCAAGAAGAGTTAGAAGTACACCCTATACTTCTAGAATAGAGAAACAAGGTGTTACCGCTTATACTGTTTATAATCATATGCTTTTACCAGCAGCTTTCGGTTCCTTGGAAGAGTCTTGTGATCATTTAAAAAAGAATGTTCAAATTTGGGATGTAGCTGCAGAAAGACAGGTTGAAATTTCAGGCAAAGATGCTGCAAAACTTGTACAACTCATGACTTGTAGAGATTTATCGAAATCCAAAGTAGGAAGATGTTATTATTGTCCTTTAATCGATGAAAATGGAAATTTGGTAAATGATCCTGTTATTTTAAAATTATCTGAAGATAGATGGTGGATATCAATTGCTGACTCTGATGTAATTTTTTTTGCAAAAGGTCTTGCTTCAGGAAATAAATTTGATGTTAAAATTTTTGAACCAATTGTAGATATCTTAGCAGTTCAAGGTCCTAAATCTTTTGATTTAATGGAAAAAGTTTTTGGTGAAAAAATAAAAGAGTTAAAATTTTTTGGATTTGATTATTTTACTTTTAATGGGGCAAAACATTTAATAGCTAGATCTGGTTGGTCAAAACAAGGTGGTTTTGAAATTTATGTTGAAAACACCGATTCAGGTTTGAAGTTATACGATCATCTTTTTGAAATTGGTAAAGAATTTAATGTTAGACCTGGATGTCCAAATTTAATCGAAAGGATTGAGAGTGGTTTACTTTCTTATGGGAATGATTTTGATAACAATGACAATCCATTTCAATGTGGTTTTGATAAATATATCGATTTAGAGACCGATATAAACTTTTTAGGTAAAGATAAACTTAAAAAAATTAAAGAAAAAGGAATTGATAGAAAACTAATGGGTGTTCAGATAGATTTAACCAAGATTCTTTTAACTAGTTCTCTAAACATCAAGAATAACGATGGAAATATAATTGGAGAACTAAGATCCGCTTGTTACTCGCCTCATTTTAAAAAAGTTATTGGTATTGCAATGATAAAAGAACCATATTGCAAAGCATCTTCGTCCGGAACAATAGAAATTGATGGAAATTCTTTAGCTCTTAAAGTTTGCGATTTACCTTTCATCTAGTATAAAACTTAGATCATGAATATTGCAATTGTAGGAGCAACAGGAAATGTTGGTAGAAAAACATTGGAAATTTTGGAGAGAAAAGAATTTCCTATGGATAATTTATATTTAGTTGCGTCCTCAGAAAGTGTTGGAAAAAAAATTGGTTTTAGAGGTAAGGAAATGGATGTCCTTGATTTAGAAAATTTTGATTTCTCAAAAGTTAATATTACTTTTTTTGCAGCTGGTGGAAAAATTTCTGAAAAATTTGCTGAAAGAGCAGCCAAAAATTCCTTGGTAATTGATAACTCTAGTTTTTTTAGAATGGATCCAGACGTACCTTTGATAGTTCCACAAGTAAATTCAGATGATCTAAAAAAAATTAAAAAAAATATTGTTGCAAACCCGAATTGTTCAACAGCTCAATTAGTGATTGCTCTTAAACCTTTACACGATCTATTTATTATCAAAAGAATTGTCGTGTCTACTTATCAATCAGTTTCAGGAGGTGGAAAAGCTCCCATGGATGAACTTATTGAGCAAACTAAACTAGTTTTAGATGGTAAAAAAGTATCATCTAAAAATTTTACAAAACAAATAGCTTTTAATGCCATCCCTCATATAGATCAATTTGCAGATGATGGTTATACTAAGGAAGAGTTAAAAATGATGAACGAAACTAAAAAAATTTTAGATAACAAAATTGATTTAACGGCAACATGTGTGAGATTACCAATCTCTATTTCTCATTCTGAGTCAGTCAACTTACAATTTGAAAAACCTTTTACTCTGGAAAAGGTAAGAGATGCTTTGAATAATTTTGAAGGTTGTAAAGTTATTGATGAAAGAAATGATGGCGGTTATTCAACTCCAATTGAAGCAGAGGGAATGGATGAAACTTTTATTTCAAGAATAAGAGAAGACAAAACAATTAAAAATGGATTAAACTTATGGATCGTATCAGATAATCTTTTGAGAGGCGCGGCTTTGAATGCAGTAGAAATTGCAGAAACAGTAATTAAAAACAATTACAATGGAAAATAAAAAACCATTATCCCCTCACATACAAGTTTATAAATGGCATATTTCGTCTTTAGTATCTATTTCACACAGAATTACGGGTATAATAAATATAATTGGGATTACATTAATTTGTTTGTGGGCATCTTTATTATTATTAGGTGAAAATAGTTATGAGGCTGTTAATTTACTATTAAATTCTCAAATTGGAAAATTTATTACTTTAGGTTTGACCTGGTCTTTTTGTTTTCAAATTTTAAGTGAGATTAGACATTTGATAATGGATTTAGGTTATGGATTTGAACTTAAGACAACTAAAATAACTGGTCTTTTAGTAATCATAGGGTCAATCTTTTTAACTATAATTTTATATTTGATTGGAAAAAATTTATTTTGAAATGATTGCTGCAACAAAAAAATGGATTTTTTTAAAAATTAGTGGAGCAATATTAGTTCCATTAATGGCTTGGTTTATTCTTAGTTTTATAAGTATTTATGATCAGAACTATTCAGAAGTATTGGAATTTTTTACGAATCCATTATCTAAGTTTTTATTTAGCTTATTTATTATTACTGCATATTTCTTTTCAGCATTAAGTATTAGTGAGGTTTTTGAGGATTATATAAAAGATTATAAAATCAAAAATGTCGCAAATGGTTTTTTGTACGTATCAGCTGTGGTAATTCCATTAATTACAATTATATTATTAATTAACTTATGAGTTCTTACAAAATAATCGATCATGAATACGATGTGGTAGTCTTGGGAGCAGGTGGTTCTGGTCTAAGGGCCGCGGTTGGTTTAAGTGAGGCTGGTTTAAAAACAGCTTGTATTTCAAAAGTCTTTCCAACTAGAAGTCACACCTCTGCAGCGCAAGGTGGTATTTCTGCTGCTTTAGGAAATATGGGTGAGGATGATTGGCGTTGGCATATGTACGATACAGTTAAAGGAGCTGATTGGTTAGGTGATCAGGATAGCATTGAATATCTCTGTAAGGAGGCACCAAAGGCTGTAATAGAGCTAGAAAAATACGGTGTTCCATTTAGCAGAACTGAAGATGGAAAAATTTATCAAAGACCATTTGGTGGTATGACTAAAAATTACGGCAACGGAATTGTACAAAGAACTTGTGCAGCCGCTGATAGAACAGGTCATGCAATTTTACATACTTTGTATGGACAAGCTTTAAAACATAATACAGAATTTTTTATTGAGTATTTTGCATTAGATTTATTAATGAAAGATGGAGCCTGCAAAGGTCTAATTGCTTGGAATTTAAATGATGGAACTATTCATAGATTTAGAGCTCACACTGTTATAATTGCAACAGGTGGTTATGGAAAAGTATATTATTCTGCAACATCAGCCCATACTTGTACGGGCGATGGTAATGCGATGGTATTAAGAGCAGGTTTACCTTTGCAAGATATGGAATTTGTGCAGTTCCATCCAACTGGAATTTATGGTCATGGCACTTTGATCACAGAGGGCGCAAGAGGTGAAGGAGGATATCTTACAAATTCTAAGGGTGAAAGATTTATGGAAAGATATGCCCCTAAAGCAAAAGATTTAGCATCAAGAGATGTTGTGAGTAGATCGATGTCAATTGAGATTAATGAAGGAAGAGGCGTTGGAAAAGATCAAGATCATGTGCATCTTAATCTAAGTCACTTAGATAAGGATATTATCGAAAGTAGATTACCTGGTATAACTGATGCTGCAAGATTATTTGCAAATGTAGATGTTACTAAAGAACCGATTCCGGTTGTTCCAACGGTTCATTATAATATGGGTGGTATTCCAACAAATTATAAAGCAGAAGTATTAACGGTTAATGGTTCAGAAAAAACTGTTCCAGGTTTAATGGCAATAGGTGAAGCAGCGTGTGTCTCAGTTCATGGTGCAAACAGACTTGGTTCAAACTCATTAATTGATTTAGTTGTTTTTGGTAGAGCAGCTGCTAAACGTGCAGCAGAACTAATAAAACCAGGAACTCCACATGAGGAAATCAGTGAAACAGAAACCCAAAAATGCTTAGATCGTTTTGATAAGATAAGAAATTCACAGGGTGACATCGGAACAGCTGAACTAAGGTTGTCAATGCAGAAAACTATGCAGTCTAAGTGTGCTGTTTTTAGAACTGAAAAAACTCTTAAAGAAGGTGTTAATGAAATAAGAAAAACTTATGATGGGCTAGACTCTTTATCAGTTAAAGATAAATCTTTAATTTTTAACACTGATTTAGTTGAAACTTTGGAATTTGATAATTTAATCAGACAAGCTGTAGTAACAGTTGATTCAGCCTATAACAGAAAAGAAAGTCGAGGAGCACATGCGAGAGAAGACTTTCCAAAAAGAGATGATAATAAATTTATGCAACATACTCTTGCCTGGTGTGACGGAAAAGATACAAAAATTAGTTATAGAGAAGTTCATAAATCAACATTGACTAATGAAGTGCAATATTTTCCACCTCAGGAAAGAGTTTATTGATGGCTCAAATAGGTTTACCTGACAACTCCAAAGTAAAAAAAGGTAAATATTTTAAGGATAAAACTGGTTCAAAAAATCTTAGAAAAGTAAATGTTTATAGATGGGACCCGTCTACAGAGGAAAATCCTAGAATTGATACCTATGAAGTTGATATGGATAATTGTCCCTCAAAAGTTTTAGATATTTTAAATAAAATTAAAAATGAAATAGATCCAACTTTGGCTTATAGGAGATCTTGTGCTCATGGAGTTTGTGGTTCGTGTGCAATGAATATGGATGGAAAAAATGGCCTTGCCTGTACAACTCCCCACAAAGAAATAGATGGTGATATCAATATTTATCCCTTACCACACCTCAAGGTCAAAAAAGATCTAATAGGTGACTTGGATGGTTTATATAAACAATATCAGTCAATTGAGCCATGGTTAAAATCAAATTCAAAGTCAGAAACTAAAGAAATTTTTCAATCTAAAGAAGATAGAGCAAAACTAGATGGCGCATATGAATGTATAATGTGTGCGTGTTGCTCAACTTCTTGCCCAAGTTATTGGTGGAATGGTGATAAATATCTGGGACCAGCAGTGCTTTTACAAGCCTATCGATGGATCATAGATAGTAGAGATGAAGAGAGAAATTCAAGATTAAAAAAAGTGGCAGACGAACTAAAACTTTATAGGTGTCACACAATTTTAAACTGTACTAGCGCTTGTCCAAAAGGTTTAAATCCTGCAAAAGCAATTGCTGAAATAAAAAAAATGTTAGCAACAGCTAATATTTAAACAATAGACTAATAACAATTTTTAATCTAAAAGGTCCTATTCATGAAATTAATTGAACATTTTGTAGGTGGAAAGATAATTCCCGGAACATCAAATAAAAAGGGTAAAGTTTTTAATCCAGCAACCGGTGATCAAGAAAAAGAAGTAAGAATCGCATCTAAAAAAGATTTGGATAGTGCGGTAGAGGTAGCAAAAAAAGCTTTTCAAGAATGGTCAGTAAAACCTTCTTTAGTGAGAGCTAGAGTCATGTTTAAATTCAAGGAACTTATTGAAAAAAATTCAGATGAACTCACACAACTAATTGTGAATGAACATGGAAAGGTTTATGAGGACGCAAAAGGTTCACTAACTCGGGGCTTAGAAGTTGTTGAATTTGCTTGCGGTATTCCTCATTTGCTGAAAGGTGAATTTTCAGAAAATGTTGGCACAAATGTTGATAGCTGGTCTATGCGACAGCCATTAGGTGTGGTTGCGGGTATCACACCTTTTAATTTCCCAGCAATGGTACCGATGTGGATGTTTCCAATTGCAATTGCTTGTGGAAATACTTTTATATTGAAGCCATCTGAAAAAGATCCTTCTTGTTCCATTAAATTAGCTGAACTTTTAAAAGAAGCAGGTTTGCCCGATGGCGTTTTTAATGTGATCAATGGAGATAAAGAAGCTGTCGATGCTATTTTAACAAACCCAGATATAAAGGCAGTCAGTTTTGTTGGCTCTACCCCAATTGCAAAATATATTTATGAGAATTCAGCCAAGAATGAAAAAAGAGTTCAAGCTTTGGGAGGTGCTAAAAATCATTTGGTAGTAATGCCTGATTGTGATTTAGATGGTGCAGTGAATGGCTTAATGGGAGCTGCATATGGGTCTGCAGGAGAAAGATGTATGGCACAATCAGTTGCGGTAGCAGTTGGAGATATAGGTGATGAACTTGTTTCAAGACTTTCAAAAAAAGCAGAAGCTTTAAAAGTAGGACCAGGTATGGATAAAAATTCTGAAATGGGACCTTTAGTAACAAAAGAGCATTTAGAAAAAGTAAGAGGATATGTAGATTTAGGAGTAAAAGAGGGAGCTAAGCTTGTTGTAGACGGCAGAAGCCTAAAATTACAAGGATATGAAAATGGTTTTTATATTGGTGGCTGTTTATTTGACCATGTCAAAAAAGAAATGAGGATTTATCAAGAGGAAATATTTGGACCAGTGTTATCTGTAGTTCGAGTAAAAACTTTTGAGGATGCAGCAAAGTTAATAAATGATCATGAATATGGAAATGGAGTGAGTATTTACACAAGAGATGGAGATGCTGGAAGAACTTTTGCGAGCAAGATTCAGGTTGGAATGGTAGGTATTAATGTGCCAATACCTGTGCCAATGGCTTTTCACAGTTTTGGTGGATGGAAAAGATCTTTATTTGGAGATAGTGCGATGCATGGTATGGAGGGTATAAAATTTTATACAAAATTAAAAACAATTACTTCAAGATGGCCTTCAGGCATCAGGTCTAATGCAGAATTTGTTATGCCTACGATGAAATAGAAAAAATGACAAAAAAAAATAGTAAAATATCATTAATTGGTGCAGGCCAAATTGGAGGAACTTTAGCTCACTTAATAGGAACAAAAGAGTTGGTTGAGGAAGTAGTTTTATTCGACGTAGCAAGTGGAATTGCCAAAGGAAAAGCTTTGGATATTGCCCAGTCCTCATCTGTAGATGGATTTAATGTGAAATTTTCTGGAACGGATAATTACAAAGATATTGAGGGATCAGATGTAGTAATCATTACTGCTGGAGTTCCAAGAAAACCTGGAATGAGCAGAGATGATTTATTAGATATTAATTTAAAGATAATAAAACAAGTTGCAAATGGAGTTAAACAAAATGCTCCTGATGCTTTTGTAATATGTATTACTAATCCACTTGATGTGATGGTTATGGCATTCCAAAAATTTTCAGGTTT
Organism: Pelagibacteraceae bacterium AG-349-L23; assembly: GCA_003281045.1. Classification (GTDB taxonomy): domain Bacteria; phylum Pseudomonadota; class Alphaproteobacteria; order Pelagibacterales; family Pelagibacteraceae; genus Pelagibacter. The sequence goes on from QCDD01000011.1 coordinate 17,985, forward strand.
ACCATCGAACAAAGTTGTTGGAATGGCAGGTATTTTAGATAGTTCTAGATTCAAATTATTTTTATCTTTAGAATTTAATATACCAGTAAAAGAGATAGACGCGATGGTTATGGGAGGACATGGAGATACAATGGTTCCTCTTCCAAGATTTACCAAAGTATCTGGAAAACCTTTATTAGATTTAGTCAATGAAGGAAAAATTTCAAAAGAAAGATTAGAAGAAATAAATCAACGAACTCGAGATGGTGGAGCCGAGATAGTAAAATTTTTAGAAAAAGGTTCTGCCTTTTATGCACCTGCAGCCTCGGGAATTGAAATGGCTAAAGCTTATCTCAATGATGAAAAAAAAATGCTTCCGTGTGCAGCTCAATTAAATGGCGAGTATGGAATAAAAGATATTTATGCTGGTGTGCCAATTATCATTGGAAAAAGTGGAGTTGAAAAAATAGAAGAAATTAACTTAGATGAAAAAGAGAAGTCTGAATTTTTACATTCAGTTGAAGCAGTAAAAAAACTTTGGGAAGCAGCTTCTAAAATCGATCCTGATTTAGCTAAAAAATGAATATTCACGAACACCAAGCTAAACAAATTTTAAAAGAGTTTGGTGCAGTTGTCCCAGAGGGAGTTTTTGCGTTTACTGTTAAAGATCTAATTGAAAAATGTAAAAAACTAAAAACTGATAAATATGTCTTAAAAGCACAAATCCATGCAGGTGGAAGAGGGAAAGCGGGAGGAGTAAAAATCTTAAATAATTTAGATGAATTAGAAAAATCGGCCAATGAACTTCTTGGAAAAAAATTAATCACACATCAAACTGGGCCAGAAGGTCGAGAAGTAAAAAGACTTTATGTTGAAACTTCCTCTAATATAGAGAAAGAATTTTATTTATCATGTTTAATTGATAGAGCCACATCTAAAATTGCATTTATTTCTAGTAATGAGGGAGGGATGGATATTGAAGAAGTAGCAGCAAAATCCCCAGACAAAATTTTGACTAACAAAGTCGATTTTACAGAAGAAATTTCTGATACAGAGTGTGAAAAGATAATTAAAATTTTCGATTTAGAGGATAGCTCTAAGATTGAAGCTATTTCTTTAATAAAATCGATTTTTAAAATGTTTGTTAAAACGGACGCAAATATGGTTGAAGTTAATCCATTAATTTTAACAAAAGAAAAAAAGATTGTTTGTCTAGACGCAAAAATTAATTTTGACAGCAATGCTTTATTTAGACATCCAGAGATTTTAAATCTTAGAGATCTAAATGAGGAAGACCCTATAGAGATTGAAGCTAGTAAACATGATTTAGCTTATATTAAATTAGATGGAAGTATTGGTTGTATGGTAAATGGAGCTGGTTTAGCAATGGCTACAATGGATATAATAAAGTTATACGGAGAAGAGCCAGCGAATTTTCTAGATGTTGGTGGAGGAGCGTCAAAGGAGAAAGTTTCTGCAGCCTTTAAAATAATTTTATCAGATAAAAATGTTAGAGGTATTTTAATCAATATTTTTGGTGGTATCATGAGATGTGATGTTCTTGCCCAAGGTGTGGTTGATGCAGCAAAAGAAATTGATATCAAAGTTCCTTTGGTAGTCAGATTAGCTGGCACAAATTTTAAAGAAGGAAAAACTATATTAGACAATTCTGGATTAAAACTTATCTCTGCTGAAAATTTAGATGATGCAGCAAATAAAATTGTTAAGGCCATAAAATAATGTCAGTTCTTGTAAATAAAGAAACTAGGTTAATTTGTCAGGGTTTTACTGGTTCGCATGGAACATTTCATTCTGAGCAAGCAATTAAATATGGAACAAAATTAGTAGGTGGAGTCACTCCTAAAAAAGGGGGACAAAAACATTTAGGATTACCAGTTTTTAATACAGTTAAAGAGGCTAAAAACTCTGAGGGCGCCAACGCCACGATGATATATGTGCCAGCGAAGTTTGCTGCTGCAGCAATTATTGAGGCAATAGAGGCATCAATTGAGTTAATTGTTTGCATTACTGAAGGAATCCCAATTCAAGATATGTTGAGAGTTAAACAGAAATTACTAAAATCAAATTCCAGATTAATTGGACCTAATTGTCCAGGAATAATTACTCCTGATGAATGTAAAATTGGTATTATGCCAGGCAATATCCACAAAAAAGGTTCAGTTGGTATTGTCTCTAGATCTGGGACTTTAACCTATGAGGCAGTTGCTCAAACCACAGAAAATGGATTAGGTCAATCTACTTGTATAGGTATTGGTGGAGATCCAATAAATGGTACAAATTTTATTGATTGCTTAGATTTATTTTTGAATGATGACGAAACAGAGTCTATTTTAATGATAGGAGAAATTGGAGGAACAGCCGAAGAGGAAGCAGCAGAATTTATTCAAAATCACAAAATAAAAAAACCAATTGTTGGCTTTATAGCTGGTATAACAGCACCACCAGGTCGTAGAATGGGCCATGCTGGTGCAATCATTTCAGGAGGCAAAGGTGGCGCTAAAGATAAGATTAAAAAGATGGAAGATTGTGGGATAACAATGGCGAATTCTCCATCCAAAATTGGAAAAACACTGTTCGATAAATTGTCTGATTGAAAAATTTCTTAGTCAGTTTATATTGATTTAACATAATGTCTTCTTCTAAAAATTTAGAATTTAAAAAAACAGCATTTCTCAATAAATCAAACAGCGCTTTTATCGAAGAAATGTACTTAAAATTTGCAAATAATGATCCTGAATTACCTGATAGCTGGAGAAAATATTTTAAGGAAGTTGGCGATGAAGACGATATAATTGTAAATGAAATCAATGGTCCTTCGTGGAGTCCTTCTAAGAAAGTTTCAATAAATAAAAAGCAAAATTTTGAAAATCAAATCACAGAGCAAAATGATGATGATATAATTAAATCAAATACAAATTCAATTAAAGCTGTTGCGATGATCAGGTCGTATAGACAAAGAGGTCATCTTATTGCAAAGTTAGACCCATTAGGATTGTTAAAAACAGATTATTTAGAGGAACTTCATCCAGAGTCTTATGGATTTAAAAAAGAAGATTATCAAAAAAAAATTTTCTTAGACAATGTCACTAATAAGCAATACTCAAATATTAATGAGATATTAAAATTCTTAAAAGAAAAGTATTGTGGTTCTTTAGGTTATGAATATATGCATATTTCAAATCCCACTGAAAGAAAATGGTTTAGAGATCGTGTTGAAAAGGCTGATGATTTCAATTTTACACAAAATGGTAAAGAGGCAATTCTTAACAAACTGATTCAAGCTGAGGGTTTTGAAAAATTTCTTCATACAAAATATGTTGGGACCAAAAGATTTGGTCTTGATGGTGGTGAAAGCTTAATTCCTGCACTAGAACAAATAATTAAAATTGGCGGTCAGTCAAATGTTAGAGAAGTTAAAATCGGGATGTCTCATAGAGGTCGACTAAATGTATTAGCTAATGTTCTTCAAAAATCTTACAAAAGAATATTTAATGAGTTTGCGGGAGAAATAAGTTCAAAGTCTAAAGATGATACTGGAGATGTTAAATATCATTTAGGCGCTTCATCTAATAGAGAGTTTGATGGGAATTCAGTTCACGTTAGTTTGACCGATAATCCTTCGCATTTAGAAGCAGTAAATCCAGTCGTCTTAGGACAAACTAGAGCGAAACAATTTTTTCATAAAGATAAAGAGAGAAAAAAAGTAATTCCGATTCTTATTCATGGAGATGCAGCCTTTGCTGGACAAGGAGTAGTTGCTGAATGCTTTGCAATGTCTGGTCTTCCAGGACATAACACTGGTGGCACAATTCATATTATTGTAAACAATCAAATAGGTTTTACAACAAGCCCAAGATTTGCGAGATCTTCACCATATCCATCTGATATAGCTAAAATGGTTGAAGCTCCAATTATTCATGTTAATGGTGACGATCCGGAAGCAGTTGTTTACGCAGCAAGAATTGCAACAGACTTTAGATTAAAATTTAATAGAGATGTTGTCATCGATTTAATTTGCTACAGAAGATTTGGACATAATGAGGGTGACGAGCCTTCATTTACTCAGCCTTTAATGTATAAAAAGATAAGATCTCATCCCTCAACTATTAAAGTTTATGGTGAAAAACTGGTAAGTGAAGGATCAATTACAAATGATTATTTGAATAATTCCATAAAAAAATTTAAAGATCTTTTAGATGATCAATTCAAAAATGCAAAAAATTATAAACCAAAAATAGAGTGGTTTGAGGGAACCTGGTCAAGATATAGACCAGAGCGAGGAAAAGACAAAAGAGGAGTAACAGGTTCTGACACCAAAAAATTAAGAAATATTTCCGATAAAATAAATACAATACCGACTGAAATAAATATTCACAAAACAATTACAAAAATTCTAGAGAATCGTAGAATTTCAGTTTCTAATGGCAAAGACATAGACTGGTCTACCGCAGAGTCTTTAGCTTTTGGTTCACTGTTGGAGGAGGGTTATCCAGTAAGACTTGTAGGTCAAGATTCAGGAAGAGGAACATTTAGTCAAAGACATTCTGTTTTAAGAAATCAAATAGATAATTCGAGATATATCCCTTTAAATAATATTTCTAATAAACAAAAAAATTTTGAAATAGTAGATAGTTTTTTGTCAGAATTAGCTGTTTTAGGGTTTGAATATGGATATAGTTTAGTTGAACCTAATACTCTTACTATCTGGGAGGCTCAATTTGGTGATTTTGCTAATGGTGCGCAAGTAGTTATCGATCAATTCATAGCTTCTGGTGAACGAAAGTGGTCAAGGGCGTCTGGTCTAGTAATGTTGTTACCACACGGATATGAGGGACAAGGACCCGAGCATTCATCAGCAAGGTTAGAAAGGTTTTTACAATTATGTTCAAATGACAATATGCAAGTCATGAATTGCACAACTCCTGCAAATTATTTTCATGCTTTAAGAAGACAAATGCATAGAGATTTTAGAAAACCATTAATTATCATGACCCCTAAATCTTTATTACGTCATAAACATTGTGTTTCCAATTTGGATGATTTTAGTAAAAAAAATTCATTTCATAGAGTTTTATGGGATCATGCTATTGATCCGAAAGTAAAAGGATTTATTAAACTAAAAAAATCAAAAGATATTGAAAAAGTGATTCTTTGTTCTGGAAAAGTCTATTTTGATTTACTTGAAGCAAGAGAAAAAATAAAAAAAGACAACGTGGTGTTATATCGGATTGAACAACTTTACCCTTTTCCTGCAAAAGCACTTGCTAATGAGCTCAAACCATATGCAAAAAAAGCAAAATTTTATTGGTGTCAAGAAGAACCAAAAAATATGGGTGCTTGGTTTTCAGTCAGAGACTATATCCAATGGACATTAGATAATATAAAGGCTAAGAATAGTATAATTTCTTATATTGGAAGAAGTCCAGATGCATCACCTGCAACAGGATATGCCAAAAGACATGTTTCTCAACAACAAGAAATTATAAAGAAAGTTTTTGAATAAATATTAATGAGTGAAAAGATATTAGTTCCAGTTCTTGGGGAAAGTATCACAGAGGCAACTGTCTCCAAGTGGTTAAAAAATGAAGGCGACTCCGTTGAAGCTGATGAACCACTTGTTGAACTAGAAACTGATAAAGTAAATTTAGAGGTTCCTTCTCCAGTATCTGGGGTTCTTATAAAAATAAATTCAAAAAATGGATCGGTCGTTGAAGTTGGTGCTGATTTAGGATCCGTTTCAGAGAGTGAGACTAAGTCTAAAGAAAATCAGGAAATTAAAAAGATACAACCCACTGTAAAAGTTAATAAAGAAAATTTGATAGATGAAGATGATAAAGATGAAGAGATGGAAGTTTTTCAAGACAATGTTAAGGAAGAGAAACCATTAGTTCTTACAAAAGAGGTAGAGCCTTTAAAAGTAGAAGTAGAAACAAAAATTGACGAAACTTTGTCCCCAGCAGTAAGAAAAATTGTAACTGAAAACAAGATAGATATCAGCTCTGTCAAAGGTTCAGGAAAAGATGGCAGAGTTTTAAAAGGGGATCTAATAAATTTAATGGGTATCAATCCTCCTCCATCTGAAAGAAAAACAAAATATGGTCAAGAGGAAAGAATTAAGATGACCAGATTAAGACAAACTATTGCCAAGAGACTAAAACAAGCGCAGGATAATGCAGCCTTACTGACAACATTTAATGAAGTTGATATGTCAAATGTAATGGCAATGAGGAAAGAAAATCAAGATGATTTTCAAAATCGCTATGGGGTAAAATTGGGGTTTATGTCCTTTTTCGTTAAAGCAAGTATAGTAGCATTAAAAAATTTCCCAGCGATAAACGCTGAAATTGAAGGTGATACAATTGTTTATAAAAATTACTATAATATAAGTTTTGCAGTTGGCACTGAAAAAGGATTGGTCGTACCAGTCCTCAAAAACGCAGATGAATTGTCTTTTGCAGATATTGAAAAGAATATTAAAGAAATTTCTGAAAAAGCAAAAAATGGGAAATTGACAATTGAAGATCTTCAAGGCGGAACTTTCACCATCAGTAATGGAGGTGTTTATGGTTCAATGCTTTCAACCCCTATTCTTAATCTTCCACAATCAGGCGTCTTAGGTATGCACAATATAGTTGATAGACCTATTGTAGTTGATGGAGAAATTAAGATCAGACCTATAATGTACTTAGCGTTATCATACGATCATAGAATTGTTGATGGTAAAGAGTCTGTTTCCTTTTTAAAAATGATAAAAGAAAATTTAGAGGAACCAAGAAGGCTATTTTTGGATATTTAAATGACAGATAAATTTCAAGCAGTAGTAATTGGTGGAGGACCCGGAGGTTATGTTTGCGCAATAAGATTGGCACAATTAGGTCTTAAAACTGCATGTATAGAATCTAGAGGTTCACTAGGTGGAACTTGTTTGAATGTTGGATGTATTCCCTCTAAAAGTTTATTAAATTTATCTGAGGAGTTTCATAACGCACAAAGTCTATCAAATAAGGGAATTGAAATTGGTGAGGTAAAATTAAACTTGTCAAAAATGATGAAGAATAAGGACAAAGCGGTTACAATTTTGACTAAAGGAGTGGAGTTTCTTCTTAAAAAAAACAAAGTCACTTATTTTAAAGGTACTGGAAGTTTCAAATCTAAAAATGATATTGTAATCAAAGATAACGATAATAAAGAGACAATTATACAAACTGAAAATACTATAATTGCAACTGGCTCAGTTCCAGTATCATTGCCAGGAGTTGAAATTGATGAAAAAGTAATTGTTTCATCCACTGGAGCACTTAAATTAGAACAAGTCCCGAAAAAAATGGTCGTAGTTGGTGGAGGATACATAGGTTTAGAGATGGGATCTGTATGGTCTAGACTTGGTTCAGAAGTCCATGTAGTAGAATTTCTAGATCATATAACACCAGGTATGGATAAAGAGATTTCAAGTGAGTTTATGAAAATTCTAAAAAAACAAGGTATTAATTTTCATATGCAGCATAAAGTAGAAAAAATTAAAAAGAGTAACAACAATGCAATTGTTTCAACTTTAAACGAAAATGGTACCAAAAAAGATTTTGAATGTGATGTAGTGTTAATATCTGTTGGTCGAAAGCCAAATACAGAGGGACTAAATCTTCAAAAAATTGGAGTGGAATTAGATGAAAAAAAGAGAGTAAAAACAGACAAAAATTTTAAAACTAATCAAAATAATATTTATGCGATAGGAGATGTAATAAGTGGTCCCATGTTAGCTCATAAAGCTGAAGATGAGGGAATTGCAGTTGCAGAAAATATAGCAGGTCAATCAGGTCATGTTAACTATGATACTATTCCTGGCGTGATCTATACGAGTCCAGAAGTTGCCTCTATTGGAAAAACAGAGGAACAATTAAAAGAACTGAAAATAAATTATAAAATTGGAAAATTTTCATTTATGGCTAACTCTAGAGCAAAAGCCATTGATGACACCGAAGGTTTTGTAAAAATTCTTGCTGATGAAAAAACTGATCAAGTATTGGGAGCACACTTAATAGGTCCACACGCTGGAGAATTAATTGCTGAGATTGGAATTGCGATGGAGTTTGGAGCAAGTTCAGAAGATATAGCGCGTAC